>CAMBUJ010000023.1 GCA_945871005.1 Opitutus sp. GAS368
ACCTCGCCCTCGGAGGGTTTAACCAGAGCCTTGGAACCCTCGACCTCGACGCCGCATCGGCGATTTACTTCAGTGGCTCGGGCGCGCTGGTGTTCGCCGACAGTCATGGATTGAACTGGGATTCTGCTCACCTCGCGGTGAGCAACTTCGCCATCGGCACCACGACGCTGCGCTTCGGAAACAGCAGCGGCGGGCTCACCGCCACCCAGCTCGGCCTGTTTCAGTTTGTCGAATTCGGCAGCTGCGCCGCCCGGATCGACGCCAACGGTTACATCGCCCCGCTTGTCAGTGACTACGTCAATGCAGGAAGTACCGATCTGGTCATCGCCACGCCGATCACCGGTACCACCGCCGTCACCCAAAGCGGCACCGGCAGCACCACGTTGACCGCGCCCAGCAGCACGCCCAACACCTCCACCGGGTTGGCCACCGTGACCCAAGGCACGCTGGTGATCGGCACTGCCGCTGGCGGCAACTGGCACGGCAACGTCAATGTTTCCGGCACCGGCACGCTCAAAGGCCGCGGCCCCATCGACGGGGCGGTCATCGTCAACGCGGGCGGTAATTACAGCCCAGGTAATTCTCCGGCGATCCAGCACATCGGTTCTCTCACCGTGAACTCCGGGGGCTTGTTCACAATCGAACTCGACGGAGCCACCGCCGGCAACGGCAGCGGATTCCACGATCAGGTGGTCTCCGCCGGGACGGTCACCTTAAACGGTGGCACCTTGAACGGCTCGACGATTTTTAGCGGCTCGACCGGCTACGACCCCGTGTTCGGCGCCAGCCACACCATCATCACCGGCAGCGCGATCACGGGCACGTTTGCCGCCTATAATTTTGCCGTAGCGAACAACGCCGCCGGGATGACCTGGCTGCCCGAATACACCGCCACCGCCGTCAACCTCTACGCAGTCCCGGACAACTACGCCACCCTTGCCGGCCTCAACGCCAACCAGACCCAAGTCGGCACGGCCCTCCAGTCGCTGCGTAATTCGGGCCTTCCGTTTGAAATCGATCAGCGCACCACACTCGATGCCCGCAGCACCCTGTTTAACGGCCTCAAAACCAAAGACACCGCCGGTCTGCGCACCGCTTACGACCAACTCACACCGGAAAAACTAACTGCCCTCGCAGCCACCACCTTCCAGTCTGCCTCAATCCTGAATTCCGCGCTGGTTCAACGAAGCTCGGAAATCCGCCGCTTCGGTCCCGCCTCAATCAGCCTCAACGGTGTGGCAACACCCGCCCCAGCCGAAGATTACCGCGTGGAGACGGTAATCGAAGACGGCGTGCATTATCAAATTGCCAAGGTTAAGCCCCAAAAACGCTACGGTTATTTTGCCTCGGCCACGGGTGCATTTGCCGCAGTGGATGGTTCGAGCGACCGACTTGAATCCTTCTCGCAAACCGGTGCGGCCACCGCCGGGGTCGATTACGCGCTCAACGAAAATCAGTCGGTCGGGCTGGCAGTCAGCCAGGCGTTGGCTGAAACCGATTTCTCCTCCAACAGCGGCAGCTCCCGTTCCACGACGAGCCGCGTCGGGTTGTTTCACGATTACCATAAAAACGGGTTTTATGTGAACAGTTCGGTTTCCGCAGGGTTTGCCGCATACGATACTCAGCGCAAAATCGCTTTCTTGAATCAAACCGCCCAAGGCGAAACCCAGGGCTTCAGTTACGGCGGCCAGTTGGCTACCGGCTATGATTTTAAGGTGGGAGATTTTATTCTGGGGCCGACCGCCTCGGTGGCCTACGACCACGCGCACATCAACGGTTTCGACGAAACCGGTTGCGCCGCCGCTTTGCGGGTTGGTCGTCAAAACGCGGAATCACTCATCACGAAGCTCGGGGTCCATGTGAGCCGCCCCTTTGTTGCCAAAAAAATCGGGTGGATTCCCGATCTGAGTCTGAGCGCCAGCAGCCAGTCGTTTAACCCTAATAGTATCACCGCTCGCTTGGCCGCCGGTGGGGATTCTTTTAGGGTCAGCCCGCAGGCCGCTGGCAGTGAGTATATTAACCCCGGCGCGAGCCTCTCGGCGCTGTTGCCGAATGGTTGGACGATGCGACTCAGTTATGACGCGATTCTTAATCCCCAATCCGCCGAACACCGGGTGAACTTGAGCCTTAACGCCGGGTTTTAGGCCAGCGCATGCGGTTTGGAGCTGAAATCGAACGGGGCGGCGCTGGCCATCAAGCGTGAATCGGCAAAGGAACGAGGGCATCGAGGTGGACTCGCCAGCGTTACCGCCTACAAACGTGCTGCCCGCTGTTTGGGTCCATGGACTGACCTTAATGAGGCAAGTTCGGTAAAGGCAGTACCTACAGCGCTCCTTGAGGGCATTGGTGTCTTGCACCCAGTATTTGTGTTCGAACAGAGGGGGCGGGGCTTCGACGCACTGATTGCGGTAACGCCGCTTTTCTTTTATAATCAATCGATCACACTGCCCCCACGACGAGTTCGGAGCCCTGCTGCCGAAAAACCTCTCAGGGCGCTATCGCCACGGGCATCTCATGTACCTGCGCGGCGACGCTGGGTGGCCCGATACTCCGCAGGCGATCGCCCCGTTCGCGCCAAAAAAACACGCCGCATGTTTTCCATCCCGCCGAATCCGGCCAGCCCGAGAACGCTTTTGAGCGGCAGGTCGGTTTCCCTCACCAGGCGCTCCGCCCGGTTGAAGCGGCAGTCGATGATTTCCTCCAAAATGCCGCGTCCCAGCGCCAGCCGAAAGCGCCGTTCAAGGGTGCGGCGGTTCACGCCCAAGGCCGTCGCGACATGCGCAACGGCCATTTCCTTGTGTCCCTGCGTCCAGATGTGGTGAACGGCTTGCTGTACCAGCGGATCGGTTACGGATTTCGCGGGTGCGGTCGGTTGCCGGGGTAAACTCGCGCCCTCGTCGGCTGCCGCTTCATCGTTCAGCGCGGCTGCGATGATGGCCAGTCCTTGGAGCGAAATGCGCAGCGAGTTTTCCGAGGGGCGCAGCTGCACCACTGCACGCAAGCGGTCGAGTTCGGCCTCAAGCCGCCCCGCGTCCGCGGGTCGCCACACCGGTTGCTCAGTCGAAAACACGCCTTGCGCCAACAGCCGGTGCGCCAATTCCCCGTTAAAGTGCATCCATTTTTCGCTCCAGCCCGTGGCCGAGTCGGGTCGGTAGCGGTGCCAGACTCCCGGAAAGATCATGATCACTTCACCCGCTTCTACGGGCACGGGGCCTGCGGCGCGCGATTCGAACAGGCCCCGTCCGGAGGTGATCAGCATGATTGAAAACTCCGGCAGGGTGCGGCCGTCTTTCCACTTAAAGTCATAGAGCGAGGGGTGCCCAACGAGGGGGTAGCTCTCGCCGGCGGCGACTCGCCCCGCACCCACGCTGGTGACGAACACCCCGCCGTCAAAAATTGCATCCGATATCGGCAGGTAGTGGTGAAATGCGGCGGGGGAGGGCGCTGGCGCTTCGATGCCGGTTGCCGGAAGGGTGGGGGCGGCGGGTTTCATTCATCCCACGCTAGTGTCGCGATTGGAGGGTTCAATGGTCTATGTTTACAAAATGAAATGAGCCGGTGGGTTGCCATAACTATGCTAAGTAATGCCTCTGAACGGAGCGGGGCGGGCTGCATTCCATGTCGTGAAACGAGTTATTTGCGGAGTGGATTTTAATCCGCCGGTGGTCAGGGTTTTAATCGTCTTACCCTGCATGCCCTCGCCCCAGCGGCGGCAAGCGTTCATCCCCCCCCCTGCGTCGTCCACCGTTTTATTATTATACCTGTATGGCTGATCCGATTCTTGGCGTTATTTTTCACTGGCTTGGCGGCCTTGCCTCGGGCTCGTTTTACGTTCCCTACCGGGCGGTGCGCCGCTGGTCTTGGGAGACCTACTGGCTCGTTGGCGGTGTTTTCAGTTGGCTGATCGCTCCCTGGGTGGGGGCTCTTATCAACATCCCTGATCTGCTCAGTGTGTTGCGGGAGGCCCCGGCGAGCACCTGCTTCTGGACCTATTTCTTCGGCATGCTTTGGGGCGTAGGTGGCCTGACCTTCGGCCTGACCATGCGGTATCTCGGCATGTCGCTGGGTATGGCGGTCGCCCTCGGCTACTGCGCGGTGTTCGGCACGGTGATTCCCCCGCTCTTTCACGGCACCTTTGTGCGCGATGTCCTCAGCAAGACCTCCGGCCTGGTAGTCATCCTGGGGTTGTTGGTTTGCGTGGGCGGCATCGTCATCGCCGGACTGGCTGGCAAGGCCAAGGAGTCAGGCATGTCGGCGGCCGATAAAAGCGCCACGGTTAAGGAATTCAATTTCCGCAAGGGGCTCATTCTCGCGACGTTTTCCGGTGTCATGAGCGCCTGTTTCTCGTTCGGTCTCGATGCAGGCGGCCCCATTAAAACGATCGCCCTCGCCCACGGTTGCAGCCCGATTTGGCAGGGTCTGCCCGTGCTCATCGTCATTCTGCTGGGCGGCTTCACCACCAATTGTGCCTGGTGCGTATTCCTGCACATCCGCAACGGCACCGGCTACCAGTACTTCGCCCGTAGCCCGCGCAAGGAGTCGCCTCCCTCCCTCAGCGTGGCCGCCGGCGGTGAGCACGGTTCCCCTGAAGCGGCCAAGGCCAATGACGGTCGCCTCGACCCGACCCCCGTGCCGCTTGTGCGCAACTACCTGCTGTCGGCCCTGGCCGGCGTACTGTGGTACCTTCAGTTCTTTTTCTACTCCATGGGCGAAACCCAGATGGGCAGCTACGGCTTCTCCAGTTGGACCCTGCACATGGCGTCGATCATCATCTTCAGCTCCCTCTGGGGCCTCGCGCTCAAGGAGTGGGACGGTGCCGGCCCGCGCCCCCGTCGCCTGCTGTTTCTCGGCCTCGGTACCCTCGTGCTGTCCACTGTGATCGTCGGTCTGGGCAACTACCTTGGCGCCTCCGCAGGCCACTAATCTCACTTTTCCCCTCGTTCGCAGTCTGCGCCTTTGCGCGCCCTTATTATGGACTCATCCGCCTACTCCCTCGCTCGTGAAACGTACGCCGCCCTAGGCGTTGATACCGAAGCCGCGCTCACCCGCCTGGCTGCCACGCCGATCTCCCTGCACTGTTGGCAGGGCGACGACGTCGGTGGTTTTGAAAAGCCCAACGCCACCCTCTCCGGCGGCGGCATCCAGGCGACCGGTAACTACCCCGGCAAGGCCCGCACGCTCGATGAGCTGCGCCAGGATCTCGACCTCGTTTACAAGCTCCTGCCCGGCCGCCACCGCCTCAATCTTCACGCGATCTACGGCGACTTCGCTGGCAAACTCGTCGACCGCGACGCGATCGAGCCCAAGCACTTTGCTTCGTGGGTCGCGTGGGCCCAGGCGCGCAAGCTCCACGGCCTTGATTTTAACCCGTCGTGTTTTTCCCACCCCTTCGCAGCCGACGGCGCCACGCTTTCGCATGACTGCAAAGCCGTGCGCGATTTCTGGATCGCCCACTGCGCGGCCGCCCGCCGCATCGGCGCCTCGTTCGGCAAAACCTTCGGCACCACCACGACCACCAACGTGTGGATTCCAGACGGCTCCAAGGACACCCCGTTTGACCGCTCCGGCCCGCGCCAACGCCTCGCCGCTTCCCTCGACGCCGTGTTCGCCGAAAAGCTCTCCGCCACCGACCACCGCGACGCCGTGGAGAGCAAACTTTTTGGCATCGGTGCCGAATCCTACACCGTGGGCTCGCACGAGTTTTACCTCGGTTATGCGAGCAAGCGCGGCGACATCGCCTACTGCCTCGACGCCGGCCATTTCCACCCGACCGAATCCCTCGCCGACAAAATCGCCTCGGTCCTCCAGTTCACCCCGTCACTGCTGCTGCACGTCAGCCGCGGTGTGCGCTGGGACAGCGACCACGTGGTGACCTGCGACGACGCCACCCGGGCCATTTTCGAAGAACTGGTGCGCGGTGGTTTCCTCGGCCGCACAGCGATCGGCCTCGATTACTTCGACGCCTCCATCAACCGCGTTGCCGCCTGGGTTATCGGCACCCGTGCCGCGCAAAAGGCGCTTCTGGGTGCCCTGCTGGAGCCCGCCACCTTGTTGCGCACAGCTGAGCAAACCGGCGACCACGCGCTGCGCCTCGCCCTGTTTGAGGAAAGCCGCGCCCTGCCTCTGGGCCTGATCTGGGACGAGTTCTGCCGCCGTGAAAACGTGCCGGTTGGCCTCGGCTTCATGGACGAAATCAAGTCCTACGAACGCTCCGTACTCGCGCACCGTTGATCGGTAAAAACGTAGCCACCTTCCGCCTCCAGCACCCTTTCAACTTCTTTCAAAATGCCCGCCTACAACCACGTTAACTTCTCCTGGGACGACGCCAAAGCCGCTTCCCTCGATCCCGTCGGCCGCCTGATCTACCGCTCCAACCTGCTCGGCAGCGACCAGCGCATCACCAACACCGGCGGTGGTAATACCTCGGCCAAGATCAACGAGACCGACCCGCTCACCGGCGCCAAAGTCGAAGTCCTCTGGGTCAAGGGTTCCGGCGGCGATCTGCGCACCAGCACCCGCGAAAACTTCTCCTCCCTCTATCAGGATAAGCTTCTTAGCCTACAACAGGTCTACGCCGCCAAGCCCAACAAGGGCGTCAAGTCGCAGGCCGAGGACGACATGGTCGCTATGTTCTCCCACGCCACGTTCAACCTGAACCCGCGCGCCTCCTCGATCGACACCACGCTGCACAGTTTTCTGCCCGGCAAGCACGTCGACCACATGCACCCGAACGCGATCATCGCCATCGCCGCCTCGGCCAATCGCGAAAAGCTCACCCAGGAAATCTTCGGAGGTGAAATGGCCTACGTGGGCTGGATGCGCCCCGGCTTTGAGCTCGGGTTGGCCATGCAGGAAATCGCCCGCAAGCAGCCCTCGGTGAAGGCCATCATGATGGGCCAGCACGGTTTCATATCGTGGGACGACAACGAGAAGGTCTGCTACACGCGCACCCTCGACCTGATCGAAAAAGCCGCCGCGTACATAGAATCCAAATACGCCGCCAAGGGTGGCGACGCCACGGCCTTCGGTGGCCAGAAATACGCGAGCCTCGCCCCCGAGGCGCGCAACGCCGCCTTCGCCGCCATCCTGCCCTGGCTGCGTGGCCAGGTGTCGCAGCAAAAGCGTTTCATCGGCACCGTCCAAGACGACGAAAAGATCCTGCGTTTTGTTAACTCCAAAGACGCCGCCCGCCTCGCCGAACTCGGCACCAGTTGCCCCGACCATTTCCTGCGCACCAAGATCAAGCCGCTGTACATCGACTGGAATCCCCAGTCCGAGGACGCCGCCGTGCTCAAGGCCAAGCTCAAGGCCGGCCTGGACCAATACCGTAAGGACTACGCCGCCTACTACGCGGCCTGCAAAAACCCGAATTCGCCCGCCTTGCGCGACCCGAATCCGACCGTCGTGCTCATCCCCGGCCTGGGCATGATCGCCTGGGGCAAGGACAAGTCCGAGTCCCGCGTCACCGCCGAATTCTACAACTGCGCCGTTGAGGTGATGCGCGGCGCCGAGGCGATCGACACCTACGTCGCCCTCCCGCAGCAGGAGGCCTTCGACATCGAGTACTGGCTGCTCGAAGAGGCCAAGCTGCAGCGTATGCCCGCCGAGAAAGAACTCGCCCGCCAAACGATCATCGTCGTCGGTGCAGGCTCTGGCATCGGCAAAGAAACCGCCCACCGCCTCGTCAAAGAGGGCGCGCATATCGTGTGCGTTGACCTCAACACCGCAGCCGCCGAGGCCACCGCCAAAGAGATCACCGACAAAGTAGGTCTCGGCATCGGCGTGGCCGGTTCCGGTATTTCCAATTGCGGCTCCGCTATCGGCCTGACGGCTAACATCACTGACCGAGCCAGCATCCGCAAAATGCTCGATCAGGTTGCCCTCGCCTACGGCGGCTTTGATTCGATCTGCGTGACCGCCGGTATCTTCGTGCCGAGCGACACCTCGGGCCATATTCCCGACGACAAATGGGCGCTGACCTTCAGCCTCAACGTCACGGGAAGTTACCTCGTGGCCGACGAAGCGTTCAAGTCTTGGAAAGAGCAGGGCCTGCGCGGCAACTTGGTGCTTACGACCTCAGCCAACGCCGCTGTCGCCAAAAAAGGTTCGCTCGCCTATGACACCTCGAAGGCCGCCGCCAACCACCTGGTGCGTGAACTCGCCATGGAGCTCTCGCCCTTGGTGCGCGTCAACGGCGTCGCTCCCGCGACCGTCGTTCAAGGTTCCGGTATGTTCCCCCGCGACCGCGTCATCGGCTCGCTGGCCAAATACGCTATTCCTTACACCGACGACGAAGCGACCGACAGCCTCGTTACCAAGTTGGCCCAGTTCTACGCCGACCGCACCCTCACCAAGAGCCCGATCACGCCAGCCGACCAGGCCGAGGCGTATTTCCTCCTGGTGAGCAAACGCCTGAGCAAGACCACCGGCCAAGTCATCACCGTGGACGGCGGCCTGCACGAGGCCTTCCTGCGCTAAGCCTTCGGACGCTGTACACGTCCCTGCTGCAACGCACCACAACCCCGCCGAAACCACGCCCGCCATGTCCGCCAAGAAAAAATCAGCTGTTACCTACTGTGCCGCAATCGACCTTGGCGCGACCTCAGGCCGAGTGATGCTCGGGGGTTGGGACGGCAAGCGCCTCGAGCTGACCGAGGCGCACCGTTTCCCCAATGCGCTGCGCACCATGGGCGGGCACGATTACTGGGACGTCGCGGGGCTGTGGGAGCAGGTGGTGGCGGGGCTGCGCAAGGCCGTTGCACTGCTGCCCGAGGGCGCGACGCTCGCCTCGGTTGGTGTCGATACCTGGGGCGTGGATCATGTGCTGGTGGACGACGCCGGTCGGCCGGTATATCCGACTTTCGCCTACCGCGACAATCGTACACAGTCCGGCTTAAAAGCCCTCGCTGCCGATTCTACCGCGCTCGCCAAGGTGTATGCCGCCACCGGTATTCCCAACGTGTTTTACAACGCGTCGCTGCAGCTCGCCGAGACCGTCGCTCAACACCCCGGCGTCGCGCATTTGGCCAAGCACTGCCTGTTCTTGCCGGACTATTTTAACTTCCTGCTTTCCGGGCGCTTGGTGAACGAGGTCACGATCGCGAGTACCTCGCAATTACTCGGCGTCAAGGCACCGGTCTGGTCGAACGCCGCATTAAAACACTTCGGTGTTCCCTCCTCGTGGTTCGCCAAACCGGTGCTCGCCGGTACCCAACTCGGCGCGGTGACAGGCCTCGATTTTCTGCAAGACACCAAAGTTGTCGCGGTTCCCGGTCACGACACAGCTTGCGCCTATGACGCCATGCCCGCCGCACCTACGGGCGACGACCTTTTTATCAGCTCTGGCACCTGGTCGCTCGTCGGCTACGAGAGCGATACGCCGGTTCTGGGAGCCGAGGCGCTCGCCGCACGCATCTCCAACGAGCGCTGCGGCGATGGCCGTTACCGCCCCTTAACCAACGTCATCGGCTTGTGGTTACTCGAAGGCATCATGAAGGATTTCGCCTCGCGGCCGAAGACCGACGCCAAGTGGGCCGAACTCATCGCCGCCTCCGAAAAACTTCCCGCTCCAGCCGCCGTGCTCGACGTCGCCGATCCCGCGTTCGCCAACCCGGCTTCGATGAAAGCCGCTATCGACGCGCAAATCGCGAGCCGCCAGTTGCCGCAGCCGCAAAGCCTCGCCGAATACACGCGGCTCATTTGCGACTCCCTCGGTCAGGCCCATGCGTCCGCGAAGCAGGCCTTTGAGCGCATGGGTGGGCGCCGTTTTAAGCGTATTCTGATGGTTGGCGGCGGCTCGCGTAACCGCCTCCTTTGTCAGGCCACGGCAAACGCAGCCGGCATTCCCGTCGTGTCGTTTTCCCTAGAAGGCTCGGCGGTGGGCAACCTCGCCAGCCAGCTCGTTTCCCTCGGCGCGGTTAAAGACCTCACCACCTTCCGCGCGCTGCTCGCCCCCACGCTCAGCCCCGTGATTTATACGCCCAAGCGCAGCTGACAGGCCGCGGTTTCGCTGCCTCAGCGCGCCTCGTCGCTCACCTCCATTTTCTTCCTCGCTCGCTCTTAACCTCCATCCGCCCATGTCCGCTTTACCTGTTCACGTCACATCGCCCGATGTCATCATCATCGGCAGCGGCGTTATGTCCGCCAATCTCGGCGCGCTGCTCAAGCGCCTCGACCCCGCGCTGGCCATCCAGGTTTACGAGGCCACGACCGAGCTCGCCCAAGAAAGCTCCCACGGCTGGAACAACGCCGGCACCGGCCATGCCGGCATCTGCGAACTTAGCTACACGCCCGACCAAAACGCCGCCGGTGAGGTGGACGTTTCTAACGCCATAAAAATTTTCGCCCAGTTCGAGCGCACCAAGCAGTTTTGGTCCTACGCGGTGGCTGAAGGCATGATCGACAAACCGCGTGATTTTATCCGCCCGGTGCCGCACCTGAGTTTTGTGCACGGGGAAAAAATGGTGAACTTCCTGCGTGCCCGCCACGCCGCCATGCAGGCACACCCGTTTTTTAGCTCGATGGAGTTTTCCACCGACCGCGCCGAGATCGCCCGCTGGGCGCCGCTGCTCACCGAAGAGCGCGCCCAAGTTCCGATCGCCGCCACCAAGATGGACAGCGGCACGGACGTCGATTTCGGTGTCGTCTCGCGCAAACTCCTTGCGTGGCTTGCTCGTCAGCCGCGCTGTGCGGTCTCCGCAGGTCAGCGGGTGGTGGATCTTAACCGCACAGCAGCGGGCTGGGATGTCGCGGTCAAAGATGTGGCCAACGGCTCAGTTCATCACACCTCGGCCAAGTTTGTGTTTGTCGGTGCAGGTGGTGGCAGTTTGCTGCTGCTCCAGAAAGCCGGCGTGGCCGAAAGCCGCGGTCTCGGTGCCTTCCCCATTGGCGGCCAATGGCTGGTGTGCGACAAGCCCGAGATCGTCGCCCGCCACCAGGCCAAGGTTTACGGTCAGCCGCTCGATGCCGCGCCCACCATGGCGGTGCCGCACCTCGACACCCGCGTCCTCGATGGCAAACAGACGCTGCTCTTCGGCCCCTTCGCTTCGTGGACGACCAAATTCCTTCACCGGGCCGGTAGCTGGACCGATCTGCCGAGCTCCTTCCGACCGCACAATATCGCGACTTTGCTCAAAATCGGCGCCAAGAACCTCGATCTGATCCGTTACCTGGTGCAACAAGGCACGCAGTCGATGGACGACCGCATGAAGGTGCTGCACGTGTTTTACCCGGGGGCGAAGAAAGCGGACTGGAAACTGATCGACGGCGGCATTCGAGTGCAGGCGATCAAGAAAACCGACGGCGAAGCCGGCATCGTGCATTACGGCACGGAGGTCATCACCGACGAGAAGCGGACGATTTCCGCGCTACTGGGCGCCTCGCCCGGCGCATCGGTATGCGTACACATCGTACTCGAAGTCGTGCAGACGTGTTTCCCTCAACTGCTCACCACACCCGAAGGTTTCGCCCGCATGAAGGCGATGATCCCGAGTTTTAACGTGGACCTGCGCGACCCCAAGTTCGCTGCCGGTTACGGTGAGGCCGGCTGCGTCGTTGAAAAAAAACTGGAGCTCCGCTAAGACTAATGCCTAAGCGCGGCTAATCATACCTAATGGGTTAGTGTGTCCCCATGCAGTTTCTGTTCAGCCGTTAAAGTTATAGGTTTAACCTAGGTGTTAGTTACAGTCGTAGCTCAAACGGGCCTGAATTGAGCGAGTGCGGCGGTGAGCCGGGCCACCTCGTTACGCAGAGGATCCACTTCGGCACGCAGCGATTCAATCTCGGCATGGGCAAGTTTCATTTGTACATCATATTCTTTGCGGAGCGTCACATTGCGACAGATGCCAATGATGCCTACAATCTCACCAGATGGATTTTTATAGGGAAGTTTAGTGGTAAGCAGGAATAGCTCACGTCCATCGGTAGTGCGAAGAACCTCTTCCTTATTTATCAGCGGCATGCCGGTGCTCAAGATCGCCTCCTCGTCTTTACGGTACGCCGCAACGAACTCAGCGGGGTAATAATCGAAATCGTGGCGGCCGCGTAATGAAGCCGGGGTACAACCCAACCATTGCGCAATCACTTGATTGGCCAATAAAAAACACCCCGCTTTATCCTTGATGAATACGGCATCAGGTAAACCGGTTAGCAGAACCTCCAATAAGTGACGCTCTGTGGACAGCGACAACTCGGTGTTTTTAAGAGGCGTTTGGTCGCTAGAAAAACCAAAGGTACCAATCATTCGGCCAGCCTGGTCATATAAAGGAGATTTACTTGTTGACCACCAACGGGTTTTGTTTTCTGCGTAAATCGCTTTTTCTGAAAGGGCAATGACGCGCTCGCCCTTAAGCATGATGGCTTGCTCATCGACTAGCGTTTTTTTTGCATAAGAATGAATCAGGAAGTCGGCGTCACTCCGACCAATTAGCATTGCAGGATCTTCAAGCTGGAAGCTCCGCGCGAGCGCAAGATTACCGGCCAGAAATCGGCCGTGGCGGTCTTTAAAATAAACCAGATCAGGAAGCAGATTGATCAGCTGGGCGAAAAATGGATTGTCCAACAAGCGCAAGCGCTCGGCCAATGCATCTAGTAACGCGACCTCTAGGGCGTTGGGCTCAAGTTCTTCTGCTACCACACAGCCGATCGCATGATCGAGTAGTAGCTCGCGGGCGGCATCCAGATCTTTGCGCGGCCAATCCGGTCCAATCACTCCAACACGTACCGCACAGGCTGCTATCGCATCCGACAATATGGCGAGATCGCTAACTGAGGGAAGAACTCGCATGCCGGCCAGGCATGGAAGGGCTTTAAGTATATGAGAACTTAACCCAATGGGTAATATTTGATAGGGGAGGGAATCCATGGAAAGCGATGATATACTATTAAAGTTGCGCCGAGGCTGCTCGGATTCGTGCATATTTATGTGCGTAAATTTTCCGGATTATTTTTTGGGGGCTGGAAGGGCCGCGTGCCAGATAATGGATATGGGGAATGTGCTTATTATTGCCAGTTAATTTTAGGCGTTAAACTTATTTTAAGAAGCGCTCGCATGGCGATACGCCTTTAGGCTGCTTGTTGAATTTTGATAAAGCCGTGCTCCGCTGGTCAATATGGTTATTTCATTTCATCTCCATATTTATCAGTTTTCTGTGAAAATAATTTCCTGTGAATTTCCCCGGGAGGGCGATTTAGTCGTCACAAACTTGCGCAGGTAGATTGAGCTGAGTGGTCGATTCCGAGGCCAGTAGATATAGCGCTTGCTGCAAGAAGGGCCCAACCAGCGGCCGAATATGGCCGGCGCAGGTTTGGGCGAACGAAAGATAAACATGGAAAATTGATCTGGCCGGGGCGAAGGCATGACCCACGTTGTATTGGACGTTCCAACGCAACGGGTAGGGGCCGTTACATAACTTAATGAATACTCGTAAAGCGACCCGCTCATCAGAGTCGGAGGTGTATTTCTTTAAAATACTAAACTTCGTTCACCCACGATTTGAAATTGCCTCGATTTAGCCCGAACGCCTCGACCTACTTTACTACACCTATTCCATCAAAGGTAATTTACGTCCCAATTTGCTGATAGACTGCACGAATATAGACAATATTAAAACTAAAAACCATATAGATGTTGATATTACGCGTCTCCCGGTGCCACAAACGGAGGATTTGGCTCAAATTTATGAGCAATCGCAAGGTTTGTGTACATCGACACGATTTACAGTTTTTTTGAACAAACAGCGGGCTCGGGGTGCCTGCCAGCGCGCGAACAACAGCTAAACCCCAACTAGTTAAGCCTGTCTATCCGCCCTTATATGAAAAGAGGGGATCTAGGCAATGGGGTGGAAATCCGGGCCTTGGCCCATCGTAGCAGTCGGCGTCGAGGTGCCTGCCATAACAAGGGGGAGAATTTAGGGTATCAACTCAGTTTTTATAGTATCTGAATGGTCTCCATTTCGAGTAATTTACCCAACTTTTCGATTTTATGGCCGATATGGCCAATGCCGACAGCGCAATGGTGGGCCGGCCCCGCCGCATTCCATTGATTGACAAACGCACGGGCACCGCACCCAAAACGATAACGGCTGTTGGTATTGCCGATCTGCAGGATCGGACCGGTCACTGACTCCGCCTGCGCCCAAAGCAGCGCGAGCCTGCCTCCGCGTTCGATGACCGAAAGCAGCGTTACAGGTCCGTGCTTGACGGCCATTTCCACCGAAACACCACGCCCGACTTTGCCATGATAAACGTCCAGTGAGCGGACCTTCGTCTTGCCTTCTGCGATGGCGATATGCCCGGGTCCATCGTGCCCCATGAGCACCACATCGTCTTTTAGGTCGATCGCGTAGTATTCGGTAAACGAGCCACCTGCCCCAAAAAGGTCCATGATTTTCATGGCCTGCACGTTTTTCACTTCGTATTCTCCCGCCACGGTCACCCCCCTCGCGGTCAGTTGGGAGCTGCCCATTATGATCGAGGCGAGCGTGGTCTCGTTTTCAGCAACACCAGTGCCCTTGTAGTAATAGGCAATTGAGCCGAGGTGATGATTCGCCACCAAACGATCAAGCGCCACCGCAGTGCGGGCGGCTTCGGCGAGATCCTCGGCCGGGCAACCCGGTTGTATATCAAAGAGGTCGTGGAACTCGCCTAGGCGCACTTCAACTTCTGCTGGCGTCACCTTGTGGCGGAGCGCGGTGAGTTCGTCTACTTCCAGAATCTCCACATGCGTGCCGAAGGTGGTGCACTGCAAAGTCACGTCCGAATAGATATCCAACATACCGCTATAATAATGGCCCATGAGGCCGAGCCGGTTGTTCGCCATCCCGGCGGCCACGCGCGCGGCTTCCACCCACGCGTCCACCTCTTGCCAGCACTCCGGGTCGTTTTCGAGTACACCGGTGATTTGATAAAAAGGAATATTAGCGCGTTGAAAAACATTCGCGATCTCCGGCACGGGGCAGGCCGAGCAGTAGGCCAGCCACTCGCCTGTCATCTTCGTGCGGTCGTTAAGTGCGTTAAACGTGCTGTAATCAATGGAGGCCTCCGGCACGATGTTCAAGACAACCACAGGAACCTTCGCGCGCCTCACTACCGGCAAAACCGTGGAGGAGAGGGCATAAGTCGTCACGTAGAGGAAAATAATGTCCACGTCTGCACGGCGAAACTCGCGGCCGGCCACCTGGGCGCGCTCGGGGTTGTCCACCAATCCCAGGTTAACGATGTCCGTGCCCGGGCGCTCAAGTTTTTGCGCGACGCGGGCGACATAGCCTTCGAGCCGCTCCTTTAACCCGGGAAACTGGGGCCAGTAAGTGTCGAGGCCGATACCGAAAAGTCCGATACGAAGATTGTGGGGCATTTTTCCATACTACGGGATCGACATCTCAAATGGAATCGAGGGAATGATCATAAGCATACAGAAAATGCCCAATAAAATGAGTGACTATTTCCGTTATTTACCCGCCTGCCCCGAGTTACGTCTCTGGGGCCTGGGTATCACTGCGTCCGGTTTTTTACGTTATCCCGCCGGCGCCGACTATCCGCATGCCGAGCACCCGTTGGATCATCGCTTTGCCTGGGAGCACGGACGGGTGCTGGACGCCCTTCAAATCGTTTTGATCACCTCGGGCCGCGGTTCGCTGGAGACTCAGGCTACGGGCAAGTGCCAGATTGAGGCGGGCATGGTGTTTTTGCTGCTGCCGAAAACGTGGCACCGCTACCGGCCCGATCCCGGCACCGGTTGGCATGAAAGCTGGATTGAAGTTCAGGGCCCGGTGCTGAACGAACTCGTGCGGGGTGGAGTCTTGTCACCCGACTCGATTGTGCTTCGGGGGGCCATCGAAGCGGGTTTGGAAGAAGTCATGAATATGATCCATCAACGCATTCGGAATGGCGTTGTCGGGTTTCATCCAGAACTCTCGGCAGCCGCCTTGCAGGTGCTTGCGGCGTGCGTCAGCATCACCACTACCCGGACGGAACCGTCCCGCCTTCAGCACGCGATAAATGAGGCCGTTGCTTACTTATGCGAACACCATGCCGAATCGGTTAACATTGAGGCGCTTGCCCAACGTCTCGGAGTGGCCTATTCACACTTTCGCCGCGCGTTTCGGGCGCAAACCGGATTCGCTCCGTGGCAATACGTTATTCACCTCCGGCTAAGCCGCGCCCGGCGCATGCTCGCCTCCAGTAATGTTAAGTTGGACGACGTCGCCGTGTGCCTCGGATTCAGTTCGGGCTTCCATCTGTCCATCGCTTTCAAACAAGCGTATGGCCAGTCACCGAACGTATGGAGGAAAGGGCTGATCCAAGATAGACCAGTACCTGCAACTTTTTAAGTTTAAAGCCGCTCAGGCTCAGCATGATCCTGGATAGTATAGGCTAAAGGCGCTCATGATTGTAATACGCCGATATGGTTTCTATTTCCTCCAACGATAGCCCGTCCCAATGGCCGAGGTGCCGCGTGCTGTTGTGCGTGCTATGTTGTTTCAAAACGTAGTTAGTCGGCCCTGAAAAAGGCACCTTACGACATCACCGCCAAAAACTGATCCCGGGATGCCGGGGGTGAACAACGAACGAAGGAAGTGGAGTAAACGGCACAAAAAGAAGCAGGGGAGCTTCTGGAGGTTCATTTCGGCGGCACTGAGTGGTCATTGATGGCATTGCCCTGCGTGCTGTTATGGCGATTGCGCTCCAATCGGTGTTCGGCCTTGAGGTGTCCGATGGTCGGTTCGATGGCGGCGCGGCGTTTCATCCATTTCCAAACTCGTTTGGGGATCGTTCCCCGTCGGCGTTTATCGACGATGATCGTCTCAGGCCCCTGATGATTGTTGCCCCGGTAGCCCATGTCTACATGGCCTTCTTTTACTGCATGCGTGGTGACCAACCGGCGTACTTGAGTGAGTTGTGCATCCAGGGTGTGTCCGTCGTACGGATTGCCCAATAAACTCAACGCTCCGAGTAACCACCCGCCCTTGCTGGTCGCGGCCAGGCTGACCTTGTTGCCGAACTCATACTTTTTACCGGCCTTACCTTTGGCGATGCATGCCACCTCGGGCTCATGCACGCTGTACACTTTTTGCCCATCGCCGCGCTCTTGTGCATGGATGCGTTTGGCTGTCTGCAGTAACTTGCCGAGCTGTGATTGTTGGCGTTCGATCTCGCGGATCACTCGGCCCAAATTGGTCCGGAGTTTGCGGGTGCACGCTCGGGCCCGCTTCATCTGGCGGGCATGGGCGTAGCGGCTCTGCGCCATGACTAAACGCCGGCCCACTCGCTCTTAACTTTGTTTGATACTGAGCCCCTGCTTGCGGGCCGTTTTCACCAAGCGCTCGCGCGCCCGGTCGTAGAGTCGGGCGTCCGTCGGAAACCGCACCGCTTTTGTCTGCACTGTGGTGTCCACATTCACCCGCTCAATCTGCGCGGGCGTGATCACCTTCATCTTTAGCCCCGTGTCGATCGTTGCCTTGAGCATCGCCTCCGCCCCGGCTTCCCCGAGCCGCTTGCGCCACCTCGTCATGCTCGAGGGATGGATCGGCTGCTCGTGCTCAAAAACTGCATCCCACAAAAATGCTGCCAGTAGGGATTCTCCACCCACTGGGCCAGCACGACATCGTCACTCAGATCATACCGATACTTCAAATAGTGCAGCGCCACCATCAGCCGCGTGCTCACCCCGGAGCCCCGTTGCTCGGGTCGTACGTCTGCCCCAATTGCTCGTCGAACACCGTCCAGTTCATCTGCCGCCCCATTTTTACCAGCGCATGGCCCGCATCCACCAGCCCCTCCAACTCGATTCGGAACAGTTCCCTCTGCGCTTGGTGGACGGTGGCTTTTGGCTTCATCGATTTTCCCAGTTTTTGTTGGTGTGGTTAAACTTAACCAAGAAAACAGGAGCCCAATAAAATACTTAAGTAAATATTAATCAGCTTGTTGTGAATTATTCAGGGGCGACTAAATAGAATCCGTCACCATCTGGAATAGAGATGGTGACGATCAGGGTTAGAATCCGGTCACTACACAATCACCGCTCCGGGGACCGCGACCGGTCGCTCAAGGATCAGTTTTTGGCGGTGGTGTCGTAAGGTGCCTTTTTTCAGGGCCGACTGCAATGCGATGTCGACGTTTGGTTGTCGTTCGACAGCGATTATCGGGGTGACGGCTTATGTTGTTCGTTTCACACCTGATTATGGGGGCCGTTTTTTGGCCGAAGCCATGATATCCTCCTGGCTTCGGCCTCTACTTTATTGCGGTAATTATTTAACAACAATGAATTGCAGTCAAGGCACAGTCGCTAAATAGATCCAATTTATCATTGTAACCTATCAGGATTCTAGGACTTCGGAATAGGGCCATTGTGGCTCTTGCGCCTGTTCTTAAAGAAATCCCAAACGACGTTGGTGGTGTTAATATCCTTGCACAAAGTTTCGGGGGGTATGGGCGAGGGCATGTTATAGTTATATCTTTTTATGAACTCATCGTCGGTCAAAGTAAAGCCACCGGGCCTATGCCAATGATGGCCTCCGCCATTTATTAAGTATAACTCAACATCGCCGTTGCAGAATTTTAGGTTGGATACGGTTATATTATTTGGTGTTTCCTTGACGGAATCTATTAGTTTCCATAAAGTGTTTTCGTCCGAGGCTGTTTTGGTATTAGTTTCAATCCAATTCGAGAAATTGCTTACAGCTGTGATGTCAAACGGCACTTGACTGTCTTTGGTTGCATACATTAGTAATATTGGGACCCGAAAAGAAGGCTTCCATAAATCCAGATTTTGCGGAGCTCGATCTGTGCGTGGTGCTGGTCCTGCAATGCTTGCAAACGCAGCAAATTCGTGATTTAGTTCCATCGCTGCATATTGGGTTAATAAAGCGCCCATCGAATGGCCAGCTAAGTAGAATCGATCAGGGTCCGCCTTATAATTAGCAGTAACTTCAGTGTGTAGTGCCTTTAAATAACGCAGTTCGTGTGAAACTTTGAAGCGACTATCTAAGCTCCATGAAAGGAACATGTCTAACGCTTCATCGTCATTGAATAATCTGAGGTTATTGGTTGTTGGGCTTAATGTATCGCCAGATAGATCGTACATAGCTTGTGGCAAGACCAGAATGAATCCATTGGAATCTGCTTTCCGAATGAAGCTGGACAAGCGCCCTGCAAGTGTGTCCGGGCTGCATATGTCACCGTGCAATAAGAATACAACCTCGTACTTCCAACTTCCATCGGGGTCGTACCCTTTTGGCGTGTAGATTTTGTAGCCTCTTAATGATCCTTCGATCATTTTTGTTTTAAATTCACCGATTTGTGTTTGTTGGGGTTTTGCATGCGCCTGCCCGAGCAGTAGCGCTCCAAGCACGAGCAGGGTGATAAGTTTAATTTTCATTTTTTTATTCGATTATCTGTTTTGTGGGCTGAAGGGAAATTGGTTTCGCGGTTTAATTATTGGTTTTATTATCACGGGCTTCCACCTTGCCGCGCACAACGGGAAAGCCCTGAGCCATATAACCCAAAAAACCCTCGTATAAGACCGCTGTAGTGCTGAAACCGCGCTGACGAAGTTTATTTACCACCTCCTCGGCAGTGGCACGCGGACAAGAACAATAAGCAACGATCATGACGTCTTTGGGCAGGGTGGATATCACGGAGTCAAAATCCGAGTAATAGGGTAAAGGAAAGGAACCCTCGATGTGCGAAGTCTGCCAGGCCGAGGTAACTCGGGTGTCAATCACCACCATTTTTTGTTTAGCCTTAAGCGCCCTGGCCAGGTCGGCTCCCATCACATGGAGTCCGTCCTTCAATGGTAATTCCGGTGAGGCCCCGTTAGGATTTATCACAAATTGGTCTGGCGCAGGGACGACTTGGGTCACTGAGGACGTGCCCACCCCCTCTGCAGCGAGACTGCGCAGGTATGCGGTGATCGAATCAATATCGGCAGGGGCTAACTTATTTCTGTAGGCAGGCATGGCGGTGCCTTGGCGTCCGTTTCTGATGGCGTGTCGAATAAATGCATCGCTGTTATGTTCCAGTGCTGATGGGTTACCCAGTGCGGGCGCGACAATGCCTTCGCCCTTGGTGCCGTGACAAGGGGCACACTCGAGTTGATAAAGAGATGCGCCGTGGACAATGTCGCCCTTCACCGGGTAGGGGCTTAGGCGCAGCCGTTTTACTCCCGATTGATCGGATAACCAACTGGCCAGGACGTGGATTTCTTCATCCGTCATCGGTCCGCCAATATCGTTAAGGTAACCTCCCATGGGAGTCCCTCTACGCCCATACCGGATTGCCGATAACAACGCACTTGGAAAACCGGATTCCATCAGGCTTTGACTGCGCAAAGAAGGCGCATTGCCATTTACGTGTCCTTGCCTGGCTTCTCCATGACAAAGTGCGCAATATTTTTCATAGTTAGCGGCGGCGGTCAAACGGGCTTCGGATGTCAACAGGGGGTCCTGTCTTGCAGCGGTGTCGTTGGCCAATACTGTCAGGGGAAGTAAAAGCACGAAGATAGCCTCCTTTTTTCGGTCAAGTAAATCGTACATGCGCTCGAAGTTTTTTGCCGATTATATTGTGTCACTATTGTTTGCTTCCTGCCCCTGCCAAAACCCAAGCTTGTTTTTTTGGTATGCAAATGCCGACTACGCTGAAAATTGACGGCGGCATGAATCGAATTTTTTCTGGAGAGGGGAGGGGGCGAACGGCACATCACCCCATCCCCATAAATTGCTTTCGAATAATCGCCCTCGAAAGCAGTTTGTACCAGCCACTTTAAATAAATGGCGGATTTATAATCCAGTCATCGCTGTTACCCTATTTGCTGCCATTGCCGATTGTGTTATTCGAATCGCCCATCTTGTAAATCTGTACATCAGCTAACGCAATAGGGGTTCTAGAAATCACGGATGATATTTTCAATCGATTGGCATATTTAACCCCACTTGGGAACTCAACATTCCACCTGTAAGTGGTGCCTCCTTTAGGTATCATATGCCTGCTGGATACTACTTGGTTATTGGAATTTATTAGCTCGAGTTTATAGTAATCATTGGGGTAGTAGCCTCCATCTATAAGAGTGACGAGCACTGTTGCTACCTTAAGGTCCTTATTAAACAAAGCGGACCAACTGTTCATTTCATTCTTATTTGCGGAGGTGCGGCTAAATGTGGTGTCACACCAGCTTAGGTCTTGATCGTTTTTCCGGTTGTCTATAGCATTCAATGCCAAATGGTTGCCCGTAGTTGAACTCTGTGTCGCCACCATGGTGGGGGCAATGTTATTGGTGAAGACGTAAACTTCGTGCAGCGTAGATCTGATTGCTATAGCGCTTTTTATGGTTACATAGCGTGCTGCTGATATCGTGAGCCCCGAGTCATATGGGGTATTACGGAAATTAATTACATAGTCTGTTTTATTTGGGGCAACATCTATCGTCTTGAATTTTAGGGGTTTACGGTTTTTGTCTTGGATGTTAATTGTGAACATCGTTTTGCCGCCGACTGCAGCTTTAAACGCAATCGACTCGATGCCTTGGGGGGTAGCAGGAAATTGTTCCCCTAAATCCACTGACCAGTTTAAGAGTTTTTGCTCTGTGGCGAAATTATAGCTATTGCGAATTCCGTTAACTGTTGATTCACTCAAAACGCCATCCGTTCTGGCAACCTTTTCAAAGGCAAAATTACGCCTGTTTAGCGTGTCTTCCGCTGCGCTATATATTTTATCAATATTGTCCTTAATTTCTTTGTATGTTGCGTCATAAAAAACTTCTTTTTGAATTCTTTTTTCATCTTCCAGGAATTTATCCCCCTCTTGTTTGAGTTTATTTCTGGCATCGTTTACTTTTCCGGGGCTAAAAAAGCCTTTAGTGACTTCAGCCTCTGGGCCCCAAATCTTTGTTCCGTCCCCATATTGCACATAGATTTGCCCATTCCATGAATATTCGTCTTCCACTTGATCCATTTTGACTTCAGTTTTTTTGGCATATTCATCAAACTTTTGTTCCATTTTAAATAAAGAATGTTTTGTTACTTGTACCGCATTAAACATTCTGGCGCTCATCGTGTAGATACGCTCGCTATTCGTGAAGAATCTATCGTCAAAACGTTTGTCTGCGTTTATTATTAGTAACTTCATTGTGGCTAGTTTAAGTACGCTAATTCCGGTTAAAACGGGCTTAACTTCAAATGACAAATCCGCGCTTTCTAATTCATAACTTTCCAGCCCTGAGAGTGATGATTCCAGGAAGCTTTCGGAAGGGTAATCACCTCCCTCATTGAATTTTTTCACTGCCCCTTCCCACTGCACGGTCATTTTTCTTAAATTGTCTTCGTTTATTTTCGAAGTAGCTATTTCCGCCATAAGTCTAAGCAAATTTTCCATATTCATGGAACAGCTATTACCGGTTTCTTTTTGGAAAACTTTGCTACCCTGGATGGCGAGTTTGGACAAAGTGTCAATTCCTGGAATGGCCCCCGCCAATTCGTTCACCGCATTCCAAAGACCTAAAGTTACACTATCGGGACAAACCACTTCCTTAGAATAAGCCCGCATCGATGTGAACGGGCTTTGGATCGCGAGTGCTGCTATCAGTAAGAACATGCGCTTCTTTTTCATATTTTATTTTTTAGGGCTAATTCCACTGAATTTATGGAGTCAAATGGAGGGCTGAATGCCCTAACCTGATCCTAATGCATTGATACAAGCAGGCTATTTTCGCGCAAGCGTTGAATCGAAATAACCCGCGGCCCTACCATGCTTTTCAATTTTACTTTAATGCATTTAATATTACATAAGCAGATCTATGTAAGCATTATAAGATTCACTGAGATTCACTTATCTAGGGTCCGTCCCAACCAAGGCTGTAACTATAATGTTACATTGCCGCCCCCTGATTCCCTTGGGAATTTGGCCCTCGGCGCGACCATCGGCTCTTTCTTTTTGGTCGGTCACCACCCTGATTCCCAAGATGAGTTTTGCCAAGGCCGTGGCAGAGGAGCTGGGGATCTCGCCACACCGTTTGTATGCATGGCGGCTGCTTTACGGCCCCAAGCCGCCGGGGCTGGAGCAGGCCAAGCCGGCCGGACGCTCGAGCAGGTCGAGGAGTATACGTGCCGTTGCCAAAAGTGATGATGCGGGTGGTCGGATTCCAAATGCCGATATTGCCATGCAAACCCGTGCCAAACTCAGCCAACGGGTAAGCTGTGTGCATTCCGCTCTGCGCAGTCACGTTGATGCCAGTGTTCGTGTGGGCGTTGAAGCTGATCCGGAACGCGCCTGTGGTGAAACCTGTGAGCGGCGGCGCGAACATCATCTATTTCTGGCGGTTACGAATCCACCTTGGAAAAGCGAGGTTCGCCGACTCCGTTGCCGAGTCGGAGAGAATTGAGGGGTTGGGCTGGGTCAATAAAGCAGACAGCGGGCCGATCAATAGTGCCAGAGTGGGTCGTGGGGGGAGTTTAAGACTGAACCCCATCAAGTGTCGTCACCGGTGACCTGGTTCAGCGCAGTGGGGCCCATTTCCAGGCCGATGACAGCACTGCCTTTTGAGTACAGTCGACTTAAAATCGGAACCTAGTCATCTTGTAACGCCACGTCGGCGTCATGAGCTGCTTTCGTATGTGCAGCATGTGGTTGCGAGATTAAGGTGTCTTGTAGCGCCATTCGCCGTCGCAGCCCCCTCCGCCGTGAGTACCCCGGATTGGCCTTTCGCCACTCCTGCACCCGTTGCACATTTTCCGCGCCTTTTTTAGTGGTCGACGTTCTCCGGCTTGGCCAACCATTTCACCTGACTCGCGACCTTGCTGGCCTTCCGGCATGACGTTTTTATGCAGTATAACTGTCGGCACATATTGCACGGATCAGGCAGGAAGAAATCTTTGATGTTTAGGCACTTACGTGAGTTTATTGGATGCATCGCCCGGCATCCGGTATACGTAGCGGTAGATCAATTACCCCTCAGGGCGCCTACGGCATATCCCATGCCGAACAGGGAAGAAAAATCACCCACGGAAGAAAAGATTTTTTTTCTGAAAAGTGAAGAAGATCCACCGAATAAGAAGTGAATTCCAAACCGCCAGAAATAGACGGTTTCCCGCTCGCCGCTCACAGTGAAACCATCCAATAATACCGTTTATTTAGCTAAATGGTTCCACTGGAATGATTGCTGCTTTATCGGAAAACAATGAAACCGAGTACGCATTACAGCGTGAAGATAATAGCTGATGTTGCGGATTCAAAGTAGGAGGCGACGCAGCGTCCTATTCTATTAAAGTATATGCACTGGTCGCAGTCCGTGGGGCCATACAACGTGGGCAAGCTCACGGTAATATTTTCGCGCTCAGTTTCGGAATTAAAAAAAGCTCAGCGACGGAGTGGTTTGGCGCGGAGCACAATCCGTGACAAGTCGCTCCGTTCGCTGTAGCGCCTCGTTCGGCTCGGTGGTGGTTATTTGTAGTGAGTCCAAAGTCTTAAAACTTTAACTATACGAATATCGGCAACTAATTCGTAAACCACTCGATGCTGAATATTAATTCTTCGCGAATATGCCCCACTCAAATCCCCGACTAACTTTTCAAATGGAGGCGGATTCCTGAATGGATCTTCACTAATGACCTCCAATAGTTTTTCGGCCTTAGCCTTAAGCCCACTAGATGATAATTTCTTGGCGTCTTTCAGCGCCTGTTTGGCGTAAACCAATTGCCACTTTACCATTTTAGTGAGGTGGCGCAATCTTTGATCGGGGCAGCCATTCCTTCTTTAATCGAATCGCGCATACCCGGAATTGATAAAAGATACAGTGTCTCCTGAATAGCGCTCCAATCTTCTTCAGAAACAAGAACCGCATTCGAGCGCTTGCCTGTAATCTGAATCGGTTGATGGGACATAGCGGCCTGATCCATTAGCGAATAAAGCGTCGCTCGAGCTTTGGTGGCAGGTAAAGTGAGCATAAGCGAAAGCGTGCGCTAAAGCGTGCGTATGTCGAGTTTAAATTTTGCCTTACGTCTAAGCATCATCGATGCAACTGCTTGGCGCGGAGCGTGTGGCAAGGAGCACGATTCGTGACGTTTGGTTAAGTACCGGACGGGTGCATCCAACTGCAACATGCCCATTCATAATCATAGATTTAAGTTTCGACGTAATTGGGCGGTGGTGATCCTGTCGGTCGAGTTTACGGCTGTGGCAAAACAGCGAGGGAAAGTCCCCCCCAACTTGATGATGCCAGCGGACCGGAAGAACCCCCACGATTGGTGTGTTTTTCTATGAAGCGGCACTCATCATGAATAAATTACCGTTTAAACGCAGTTACTGGGTCGTGCCAGGAAAGCTCCTAGCCGGGTGTTACCCTGGCGGTCAAACCCACGAGTCCGCCCACGCAAAAGCCAAGGGGCTCCTAGCGGTCGGCATCACCGACATCGTAAACCTTATGGAAGCGACCGAATCTAATCACAATGGGCAGGGGTTTGCGGATTATCTGCCCTACCTAACTGAGTTGTCACCTGGTCCGGGCCGGTCTATACAATTTTCGCGGCAGCCGATCGTGGATGGCTCGATTCCGAGTCGAGAGTTGATGATCGCAATCCTTGACCGGATAGAGGCCGCCATCGAATGCGGCGGCGTTGTTTATGTCCACTGCTGGGGTGGTCGAGGGCGCACGGGAACAGTGATTTGCTGCTGGTTGGTGCGGCACGGACTGGCCACCCCCACAAATGCGGTCGCCAAGCTGCAAACCTTAATCGCTGAAAACCGCGCCGAGTTTGAACCCACTCCGGAAAATGCCCGTCAGATCGCTTTCGTTGAAGGTTGGACGGAAAAGCCGATTGGTAAAACTGACCTTCCTGCTAATCACGCCCTTATGGGTAAGCTATTTGTGTGGGCAGAATCCGGCACCGAAGGTGCCTACTGGGCGCTCCAGGATGATCGGTACCCCCAAAGCTATGATGGTCTCAACGTCATCGATGCGGGAGATCAACTGACGATTATTAACCGGGACAACCAAGTATGCTGGGATGGCATTATCGAGAAAGACACATCAGCCGGAGCCATTTCCCGGCCAGGTAACCCCGATTATATTCAGCAAGTTGCCCTAGGGTGGTGGGCGCACTGGATTCAAAAGGGAGTCGAGCCGGACCTGTGGGCCGATTTCTTCGACCGAACTGGCGAAGATGCTTACCGCGGGATTTTGATTAAAAAAGCGGACTTGGCGGTCGAGCCAGTAGAGCCGGTTTAATAAAGCGGCTTTACCGTGTCGCCGGTTGAGTAATCGGGACTAACGAAAAGAAGGGGTTCATGGTCGCCATCTTGGAGGCACCATGAACCCGCATACAAACCCACTCCCGCCTCCTTACTTTAAATTCAACGGCCCCGGACATTTTTTTATCCGGCCTGACCTTTTGGAAGAACTTTGCTATAAGGAAGCGCTCGAAGCGTCTCTGCCAACGGACAATGCCAGCCATGCGCGGTGGCTTAAGCGATACGGCCTTAAGGCAGAAGAATATTCGCTTGGAAAAATCCGGGATGATAGCTGCCACCTAATTCCCCAAGGCGAGGATCAGCGCTATATCCTGCATGCCCCAGTTCTCCCTGGGAACCGGTACCGCTCTTGCCTTGTTACCAATTCGCTTGGGTATAGCGCCGGCTGCGAAGGTGTCGGGCTCTTTGAATTCGTGCTACTACGGGCGATGGCCTATGCGGCATGGCGGGGTGTGGCGCGGAAAACTGCCTGGGATTATCTGCACGCGACTTCGCCAAAAGAGCGCGAAGCGAGCTCACCACGGATTTCGCCAAAATGGGGCGTGGGATTCGAACGCGCTACGGGGCTTTGTACGATTCTCGCCATCGGCGAACCCAATACCGAATCCCTGTTTCTGGCCGGCAAACCTGGTTATTACGTCCCCAAGTTTTCCGGTTAATCTACCCACCATCTTGAACTCATGACTCCTCAATCTAATTCATTGGTTTCGTTTTATGATTTTCGCCGTGGCGGGGTGACCCAAGTTCCCCGTGATGATAACACGAAATTGCGCGATACGCTCAAGCACGTGCTCCAGACGAGTTTTCAGCAGCGGGCACTGGTACCTATTGAGGATACGCCGTTTCGCATTTTCGCAGACCTTTCTACACTGTGTGACGGTAACGCCTTTTATATAATCGATACCAGTCTGCGCATGGGAAGCGGTTATGTTGCGCCGGATACGACGCTGTGCTCGGTCGGCGTCGCCTGCCAATTGGCCACGGCACCCCTGGCTTGGCGCGGGGTGATCGGCCGTTACATCAGTTATATCGCCTCGGCTCCGTTTGGGACGTCGCTCAATGCACAGGG
>CAMBUJ010000024.1 GCA_945871005.1 Opitutus sp. GAS368
GCGCGCCCCGTGACTTACCGTTGGGGCAACCGCACGGTCAACGCGGGTAACCTCACGACCTTTCAGCAGTTCACCGTCGTCTCCGAAAACCGCCTCACGGTGATTCCGGCCGACGTTGATTTTGAAACCGCCGCGCTCTTGGCCGATACGCTCACCACCGGGTTTGGCACGATCACCCGCGAAGCCCGCGTCGAGTTGGGCGAGTCCGTCGTCGTTGTTGGGGTAGGGGGCATCGGCCTGGGCGCGGTGCTGGCGGCAAGTCTTGCCGGGGCCTGCCCGGTGATCGCCGCCGACATCCACGACCACAAGCTCGCCGCCGCCCGTGCTTTCGGGGCCACGCACACGATCAACACCAGTCGCGAACCCTTTGCCGACACGGTGCGTGCGATTTTGGGCGGAACGGCCGATGTGGTGATCGACGGCACCGGCCGCCCCGCCGTGTTGGAGCAAGCCTGGGCTGCCACCGGACCCAAAGGCCGTCTTGTTTTGATTGGCGTGATGCCGCACGACGCCCGTTTCAGTTTCAATACCCTGCCGCTGCACTACGGCAAAGTCCTCACCGGCACCGAGGGTGGGGCCAGCCGCCCGGCCGATGACATTCCCCGCTACCTTCGTCTGCTGGCGGCACGCGGCATCGATCCACGCGGCATGATTTCGCACCGCTGTGCACTCCCTGACATCAACGCCGGCATAGCCACGATGCGCTCCGGCGAAAGCGTTCATACCGTCGTTTCATTCTAACCTGAGCATGCCTGTTACTCCGCCCTCCGTCGTTTTTATCCTGGCGCTTTCCAGCGACATTGGGGCGGCGTTGGCGCGGCATTACCTCGGCCAAGGGGCGAGCATCCTCGGCACCTACCGCACGGAACTGCCGGCCGATTTGCAGGCAAATCCGCGTGTTCGCGCCTGCGCCTGTGACCTCGCGGACCCGGCGACCACGGTCGTCCTGAGCGACTTCCTTAGCGCAGCCACCCAGCCCTGGGATATTTTTGTTTCCTGCGTCGGCCAACTCTCGCCGGTCGGTAAATTTTTGCAGGTGGACTTCGATCAGTGGGAGAGCGCGGTGCAGGTGAATAGCACCGCCCAACTCCGTGCCTTGCACGCCGCCTATCCGTTTCGTTGCGCAGGCGGCGAGGTTGCCGTGGTGTTTTTTGCCGGTGGTGGCACCAACAACCCCTTCACGTCCTACTCCGCTTACTGCCTAGGAAAAATCGCGCTCATTAAGATGTGCGAACTGCTCGACGACGAAGCGCCTGATCTTAACGCGTTCATCGTCGGTACGGGTTGGGTGCGTACCAAGATCCACGCCCAGACCCTCGATGCCGGGGAGGCGGCGGGCGCGAATTTCACGACCACCCAGCGTTTCCTCGCTGAAGGCCAGCTCGGTACGACCTACGCCGACATCGCCGCGATGATCGACTGGGGCTGTGCCCAGGGCCGCAGCGTGACCGGTGGGCGCAATTTTTCGGTGGTCCACGACGCCTGGCGCTCCGGCGGTCACGCGTTGTCTGCCGCGCTTCGGGCCGACCCGCATCACTACAAACTGCGCCGCCACGGTAACTCGATTTCGCCTTCCGTCGCGCCCACCGCCTCTGCCACCAATCCCGTTTCCATTTCCGCATGAAGCTCACCGACTATTTGGCCCAATTTCTCGCCGCGCGGGGGATCACTCACGCCTTCGGCATGTCGGGCGGGGCGGCCGTGCACCTGTTTGATTCCATCAACAACCAGTCGGGGATGAGTATCATCTCCGTCACCCATGAACAAGCGGCCGCCATGGCCGCCGACGGCTACGCGCGAAGCACGGGCCGGATCGGTGTGGCGGTCACCACCAGCGGTCCCGGCGCCACCAATCTACTCACCGGCGTGTGTTGTTCCTATTACGACTCGGTCCCTACGCTCATGCTCACCGGCCAGGTGGCGACCCATCGCCTGCGCGGCGACCGCGCCGTGCGTCAGGTTGGTTTTCAAGAAACCGATGTCATTTCCATTTTTACTCCGGTAACCAAATACGCGGCTCAGCTGCGTAATCCGGCGGACATTCGCTATGAGTTGGAACGCGCCTGCTACGAGGCCGAGTCGGGGCGCCCCGGCCCGGTGTTACTCGACATCCCGGACGACTTGCAGCGCGCCGAAGTGGATCCCTCCACGCTGCGCGGTTTCACTCCTCCGGTCGTCAACCCGGACGCCGAACTCGACCGCGCCGTGGCCGAGGTGATCGACCGTCTGCGCGCCGCCAAACGCCCCGTGTTGATCTTGGGCGGCGGCTTGAAAACCCCCTTCGTCGGCGAGGAATTGCTCGCCGTTCTCGACCGCCTCGGTGTGCCCGCGCTCCTGACTTGGGCGGGTCTTGATTTGTTGCCTGCCAGCCACCCGTTGCGCATCGGCACCTTTGGCGTTTATGGCCCGCGCGCGGGCAACTTCGCGGTGCAGAACGCCGACGTGATTGTCACGTTGGGCACCCGGCTCTCGCAAAATCTCACTGGCGGCATCCTCAGCGCCTTCGCCCGTGAGGCGCACATCACCATGGTCGATGTGGATGCGCACGAGATGAGCAAGTTCGATGGCCGAGGCATTGTGATTGCGGGTCGTATCTGCGCGCGCGCTACCGATTTTCTTTCTGCGGTCGACCGGGCCTTGCCCGCCGGCGGTCTTGGGGCCGATCACGCGCCGTGGCTGGGGCAAATCGCGCATTGGAAAACCGCTTTTCCCGCCGATGCCTCCCCACGCCGTCCCGAGGCCGCCTCCACCCAGGACGCCAACGCGGTCGTCGCTGCGCTTTCTTCGGCTCTACCCGCTGGCGCCCACCTCTTCATCGACACCGGTGGTAACCTCACCTGGACCTGCAACGGCCTGCGCCCCAAGACCGGCCAGCGGGTGTTTTCGGCCTGGAACAACACCCCCATGGGTTACGCGTTGCCCGCCGCCATTGGATCCGCTTTTGCCCAACCGGGTTGTGCGGTTTTCGCCGTCATTGGTGACGGCGGACTGATGCTCTGCCTCGCCGAGCTCGCCACGCTGGCGCGCCACGGTTTGCCCGTGAAAATTCTCCTCTTTAACAACCACAGTCACGGCATCCAAAAGCAGACGTTGGAGACCTGGCTTGGCGGTCGTTATGTCGGGGTCGATCCGGCTTCAGGTTTGGCTTTCCCCCAGGATTTTTCACGCGTCGCGGAATCCCTCGGGGTGCCGGCTCGCACGGTTAATGGCGACACCGACTTGGCCGCGGAACTTCCCGCTCTCTTTGCGCTGCCGGGGCCGCTGCTCATCAACATCGAGATCAATCCCGACCAAAAACTTTACCCGTTCCTCAAGTTCGGCGCCCCTCTTGAAAACCAAAGTCCTCCGCTAGCTCCAGAGACCCTCGCCCAGGAAATGATCGTGCCCCTTTACAGTCCCGCCACCGACACCCTAACCCGCCGCCAATCCGCCCAAGGTTGGTAATTTTTTTAAAAAACCATGTCTACCCTGCCATCGCTCTCCCAGCTCATCGCCGCGCTCATCACGGTTCCCGGTCAACACGCCCGCACCAGCGCGCTTTATCAAGCGCTTGATCCGGTGGCTCTGGCCGCCGTCCGCGCCACGGCTTTCACCGGCACCGAAAACGCCCGTGAAACCATCGAGCCTTTCGGCGTCATCGAGCTGCCGTTTCATCGTATGGGCGCGGTCGATTCGCTCGATCTGTTCGGCCTCGACGAACTGATCATTTTCGCCTTCTACGCCGCCAATCGGAACCGCTACCAGCGCGCCGCCGACATCGGCGCCAACCTCGGGCTGCACAGCCTGTTGATGAGCCGGTGCGGCTGGCAGGTGACCGCTTTCGAACCTGATCCCGTGCACGCCGATTTGTTGGCGCGTAACCGCGCGCTCAATGGTGCCGACAAGGCTGTTCAGCTCGAACGCGCCGCGGTTTCCAGTACGACCGGCACCCTCGAATTCGTGCGGGTGCTCGGCAACACCACCAGCAGCCACCTGGCCGGCGCCAAACCGAACGCCTACGGTGAACTGGAGCGTTTCCCCGTCCCTGTGCGCGCCATCGCTGACATCATGCCCTCGGTTGATTTTGTGAAGATGGATGCCGAGGGCCAGGAGCGCACCATTCTCCTCGCCACCACCGCCGCTCACTGGGCGAAGACCGACATGATGGTCGAAATTGGTTCGCCGGAAAACGCCGAGGCGATCTTTAACCATCTCGCTTCGCTGGGCGTAAACGCATTCGCCCAGAAACTGGGATGGGGCCGCGTTGCCTCGCTGGCCGATATGCCGACCTCCTACAAGGGCGGCAGCCTCTTCATCACCCGTCATACGGCGATGAACTGGTAATGAGCGCCCGCCCACGCCCGCAATTTTACGGCCATGCTGAGTAACTTCGTCGCCAACCTGCGCAAGGCCAACTGCTTGGTAGCCGGGGGGATGTTTTTCTACATCTCGCCCGGCCACATGCTGCTGGAAACCGATTTGCTGCTGCGCCAGGTGCGCAGCCATCCGGTTTTTCTCACGCACACCGCCGTCGTCATCCTGCCACCCACCGACATGGCGCTGATGCTCGTGGAGATCCTGAAGCGCCACGGTGTGCAAACCATCATCGACGCCAATGCCGGCACGATTTTGCGCGAGATCCAGCTGTTCTTCCCCGAGCTGGTTTTCGACGTCGGGCAGGCGCACTGGAAGCTGATCCGCCCGGACAACTCTCCGCGGGTAATCGGCGACCTTTTCCCGCTTAATTTTGGTTGGGCGCTGCGCAGCGAGGAATTCATGGCGCAGACGATCCGCACGCACGAAGTTTGGGGCGCCACCGCCGGGCAGCGCCCGTTGCGCGAGGCCCTCGACCAAATTCCCGGCGACCCTGCTTTTCTCGCGCGGGTAAAAGCCCAAAAGTACGCGGTTATTCAGATCAAATCAGTCACCGGCAACGGCACCGTGCGCCTGCTCCCCGGCGAAGTGTACAAGCCCGCCCTGGAATTCCTCCGCGACAACGGTTACGCCATCGTGCTCGGCGGACGCGAGCCCATGCCCGAGGTTTTCCGCGAGTTCGACGTCTGGGATTATCCGCGCTCCCCGTTCGCCAGCCCCAAAAACGATTTTTATCTCTTCGCTCACGCCGCAGTCGGGTTGGTTAGCCCCTCGGGTGCTGGGCTGTTTTGCGACACGCTGGGCACACCGTGCTGCCAGATCGGCAGTTGGACGCTCATTCCGCATCCCTCCGAGAAAACCCTAGTCGTACCGAGCCGACTCAAAGTGCGCGCCACCGGCGAGGTTTTGACCTTTAGCCAACAGGCCGCCGGGCTGGTCGCCGGCTACGATCCGGTCCTCGGACCCGCGCCGTTTAATTCGGCGGTTTATGAGGACATCCCGCCCGACGCTGAAGACATTGAACGCGGGCTGCGCGAGTCGCTGCGGCCCTTTCCGCAGCCGGCGCACCCCGCCCAGGCGACGATCCGCGCGCTCGATCCGGTGGGCATGTGGCGCATCGCCGCCAGCCGGTTTTCCCCTGCATTCCTGAACCGTTACCCTGAATTTATTGCCTAATTATTAACGCCTCATCCTCTCATGAACTTAGAAAAACTGATCCAAATCATCCCCAAGCAAGGCGGCGTCTTCTTTGAAGCCGGCGGCAACGACGGCATTTTCCAGTCCTACACTTACCCGCTGGAGCGTGATCGCGGCTGGACCGGCGTGCTCGTCGAGCCCTCGCCCCAGGCCTACGCCAAGTGCACGGTTAACCGCCCCAAGAGCCGCGTTTTTAACTGCGCCCTCACTGACACCGGCGTTGCCCAGATCACCGGCGATTTCGACGGCAACCCCATGTCGAGCGTCAACGGCCAGCGCCTTCAGCGCGCCGCGCAGGTCACGGTGCGTGCCGCTTCGCTGACCCAAATCTTCGACGCCGCGCTCAAGGACAAGCCAGTGGACCTGATGTCCATCGACGTGGAAAACTACGAGCTCAACGTCCTGCGCAGCCTCGACTACTCGATTTACCGCCCGCGCCACATCTTGGCCGAGGTTTACACGCCGTCGTTCTACGAGGTGGTAAACTACCTGTTGTCGCAGGATTACAGCCTGTTGTGTAACCTGACTAATTTTAACACCCGCGATAATCCGCACTGGGACGGCAGTCACAACGACTACCTCTTCGTCGATCGCCGCGCCGCATGAGCTAAGAGCTAAGAGCTAAGAGCTAAGAGCTAAGAGCTATGAGCTGTTAGCTCCAAGCTCTCAGCTCCAAGCTCCAAGCTCTCAGCTCCACGCTTCCTCGACCCCATCCCCGCCCCTCGTCTCCCGCCCCCCTTTAATGAAACCCAAAGAAATCGAGCAAGCGCTCGCCAAGGCCCTGGGCCACCACCAAACCGGCGCCCACGACGAGGCGGCCAAGGGCTATGCCCAGGTTCGCGCCGCCGATCCCAAGAATTACTCCGCGTGGTACTTGGCCGGTGCGCTCGCTTTCCAGCGGGGCGATCATCTTCCCGAGGCGGTCACCTTGCTTGGGCGGGCTCGTCAACTGCAGCCCGGTTCGCTCGAGTGCCGCCTCTTTCTTGGAATGGCTTTGGCCGACTCCGGTCGCCACGCCGACGCACTCCCGCACCTCGAGGCGGCCCTGACGCGGTTCACCGATAAGCCCGAAGCCTGGGATAACATGGCTAAAGTTCAGCAGGCCCTCGGCCGTCCCGACAAGGCCGCCGCCGCCCTCCAGAAACTCAGTGTGCTGCGTCCGCATGATGCGGTGGTCTTCCATCGCCTCGGCCTCGCTGTCGGCTTGGCCCATGGCCTCGTCGCCGCGCTCCCCCATTTCCAGACCGCCACGCGCCTCGATCCCTTTATGGCTGACGCTTGGGCGAGTACCGCGCTCGCGCACTTTGACGCCCCGACCGGCCTAGCCGACGGTCTCGCCGCGGTGTTCCGTGCCACCACGGTTGACGCCAATAATCTCCCCGCGCTGCGAGCCCAGGCCATCGGCCAAATGCGCACCTATCAAGCCGCCGCCGCCTATGCCACCTACGAGCGCATGCTCGCCGTCGATCCGGTCAATCTGGTCGCCAGCAGCGGGTGCTGCATGTTGTCCCATTACCTGCCGCATCTGACGGCTGAAGCCATTTTCGCTTTGCACAAGCAGACAGTGGTTAACTCCACACTGCCGGACGTCGTCGCCCCAGCGCGAGCCAAGTCCACCGGCAAAGGCGGCACCGCGAAAATCCGTCTCGGCTTTGTTTCCCCTGATTTACACGCCCACTCGATCGCGTTTTTCCTCGAACCGCTGCTGCGCCACCTCGACCGCGAGCAGTTTGAAATTCAGCTCTTCGCCAGCGATTCGGGCCGCGATGCGGTGACGGACCGCCTGCGCGCCCTCGCCGACAAGTGGGTGCCGCTGCACGGGCTGTCCGAGGATGCCGCCGTTGAGACTGTGCGCGCGGCCGGCCCGGATGTACTCGTAGACCTGGCAGGCCATTCCAACCAAAACAGTCTGGCGCTGTTCGCCCGCCGCCTCGCCCCAGTGCAGATCAACTATTTGGGTTATCCTCACTCAACCGGGCTTTACGCCATGGATTACCGCTTCGTCGATGTGCAGACCGATCCGGTCGGTCCGGCCGACGCGCTGGCGACGGAACGGCTGGTGCGTTTTGCGCCCACGGCCTGGAGTTATCAGCCGCCCGCCGAAGCACCCGAGCCCACCCGTACGCCGCGGGCCGAAGGCGAGGGCGTGGTGTTTGCCTCATTCAGTAACTTTTTAAAGGTCACCAACGAAACCCTCGTGCTGTGGGCCGAGCTGTTGCGCGCCGTGCCCGGTTCGCGCCTGAAGCTCAAGAGCGCGCATCTCGATGACTTGGTGGTGGCGCGCTTCGTTCGACCCCGCCTGGCCGCAGCCGGTATCGATTCGGCTCGGGTGAGTCTGGCGGGGTGGAGTCCGGCCATCGCCGATCATTTGGCGGCCTACGCCGGGGTGGATATTGCCCTCGATTCGTTTCCATATCACGGCACGACGACCACCTCTGAAGCGCTTTGGATGGGCGTGCCCGTGGTGACGCTGGCCGGTAAAACCCACGCCTCGCGGGTGGGGGTGTCCTTGCTCACGGCGGTGGGGCATCCCGAATGGGTGGCGCAGGACCGGGCGGACTATGTGCGTATCGCCAGCGAACTGGCCCGCGATCCGGTGGCGCTCGATCAGGCGCGGGCCGGGTTGCGTGCGGCGGTGGCGGCGAGTGCGCTCTTCGATCACGCCGGTCAGGCCCGCCGCTTTGGCGAGGCGGTGCGCACCTGTCTGCAACCTGCGGCTGCTACAGCCTGAGCGGACCGATTAATTTCCCATGAATCCAACGCCATTAGTCAGCGCGGTTTATTGTAACTATAATCATGGCAAGTACCTCGAGCAGTGCTTTGAGGGGTTACTGCGGCAGAACTATAAAAACTTCGAACTGCTGATTACTGACGACGGTTCGACCGATGATAGTCGCAGTATTATTGAACGTTACGCCGCAGCGGATGCGCGAATTAAGCCGGTTTATTTTGAGAAAAACCAAGGGATTGCGGCGGCTAACAACGCTTCCCTGTTTCGTGCCAGCGGAGAGTATTTATACCTCGGGGCCTGTGATGATTTTGTAATCAGCGAAGATTTTTTCTGTGATGCGGTTGCCGCCTTGGGTAGTCGCCCGGACGCGCCCTTGTATTATGGCATTTGCGGGATTTATCAGGCCGAAACACAAAAGCTTACCGGCGGCATGGGCACGGCGGAAGTTGAAGGTTATAATACCCCGGAGCAGTGTGCCCGCGGGTTTTTGCGCTATCGTTCGATTATAACCGGGACGAGCACGGTGTTCCGGGCGAGTACTTATTATGCAGTCGGGGGTAAGGAACTGGAGCGGTTACTGCCGTTGCTGGGTCCGCAAGTCGATTACTGTCTGACGCACCGGTTGGCGTTTGAAGGTGGGGCGATTTATAAAGCCAAACCCTATACCTGCATGCGGGTGTTTGATTCGAATAGTAATTATTCGGGCAAGCCCAACCTGTGGCGTTATATGGAGCGGCTCAATCAGATGGAGATTGTTTTGCGCCAGACCGGAATGACTTATTCCGGGATTGAGGTGGATTATGAGTATTGGCGGGCCGCCAATACGTTCGATACGATTAAAAAAAGTGGCGTCCTGCCGATCTAGGCGTTCCGTAAGGGCGGATGGGGGGGGGGCAGCAATTGAACTGGGTGACTTTATGCCTTTGGGGTGAGGCCGGTTGTTTTGGTCGACTGTCTGGATTCCGTCCATCGGTCGAACCTGCAGCGCGCAGTTCGGGTCACAACCTATGACCCGCTGGCCGGTTGTGTGGGTGGGGAGCGGAGTGGGGCGGCAAAAAATTCCACGCAGGCGGCAGGTTTTTCCCGTGAGGGGCCTATTATCGGTAGTTAGGTGTCCTTTTGAAATTTTAAATACCTGTTGGATAACGATTAAGTATTTATGAATTAGAGTTGGTTCAGTAGTTGCAAAGGTGATCAGTCTATGACGCTCCTTTGTGATACCCCCAGCGGGTTACCGGTCGGACCCGCTACCGGGGTGGTGAACCCGGCGGTGCTGGCCACGCAGTTGGTGGGATTAATGGAAAGCCTGGGGCTGCGTTTGGCGGACTCCCAGGATGAACCGGCCTGCACTGAGGCTCGGGCCCGTTTCGAGGAGGCGCGCCGGGAGTTGGCCTTGGCGCTGAATGGTTGGCCGAGGCGCGAACGCGGACAGGCGGACTGGACGGCGGTGCGCGAACTGATCGCACGCTTGGCGGCCAGTGGACTCCAGGATGCCCCACCGGCCCCAGGCGACGCGGTGGTGTTGGCCCGATTACACCTCGCCGACTGGACGGGGTTGGTCGCCTTGATGGTGTTGATGCCGGCTTGGCGCTGCGTCCACGCCCCGCGCCTGGCCCAAGTTCCCGATGCGTGGTGGGGCAGCTACGCGGAGTGGTTGTTCACCCAACCCCAGGGCTTTTCGCTTCCCGGTGACGCCGAATGCTTTTCCCGTCACATCCACCGGCATTTGCCGGACTTGGCCACCTGGGTGCAAAAAAATGCCGGTTCGGTCGCAGTGAGCGCCGCCGTCCATGCCTACTTGCGGGTGAGCAACTTGATCCAGTTGTATTTCTCCGCCGGGGATTTGCGCGAACTGGCTGAACTCCGCGCGAAGATTTTTAAGCGGATTTATGCCGAAAAAGACGCGCCCACTGACCTGTTCGCGCTACCTCGCGAGGGACGCCGACTCCGCGTTGGCTTTGTTAACCGTCACGTCGGCGCGCAGACCGAGACCTACACGACCATTCCGAGTTTTGAACAGCTCGATCCGGCCCGCTTTGATGTCACGCTGTTTATTTGTCGCGAGTTGGACTCGCCGCTGGAGACGTATTGCCGCGCGAAGGTCGCCGCTTATGTGGTGCTGTCCACAGACCGTGCGGAACAACTGGCGGCCCTACGCGCCGCCGACCTCGATGTTCTTGTGTTTGGCACCAATGTCACTGCCGTGATCAACGAGGTCACGCTGCTGGCTTTGCACCGCGTCGCGCCCCTTCAGGTGGTCAACAACTCATCGTGCATCACCTCCGGCATGCCGACCGTGGACATGTATGTTTCCGGCGAGCTGACCGAGGCGCCCGAGGCCGCCGCCCATTTTAGCGAACGGCTGGGCCTTCTGCCCGGTCCAGCCCATGCCTTTAACTACGAGGCGGACCGGCAGGTTCCCGTGCAAGAGTGGTCGAAGAGTGCCTTGGGGATTCCCGAGGAGGCGTTCCTTTTTGTGTCGGCGGCCAACTATTACAAAGTGATCCCGGAGATGCGCGAGACCTGGGCCCGGTTGCTCGCGGCCGTGCCTGGTTCGCGCCTGCTGCTGCACCCGTTTAATCCCAATTGGTCGTCGGCCTATCCGGCTAAACGGTTTTGCGCCGAGTTTGAGGCGGTGCTCACCCGCCACGGGGTTGATCACAACCGGCTGGTGGTTTCCACCATGAAACTGCCCAGCCGCGCCGACGTCAGCGCGTTGATGGGCGTGGGCGACCTGTATTTGGATACCGCCCCGTTTGGCGGGGTGAACTCGCTGGTCGATCCGCTGGAAATGGGCGTGCCGGTGGTGGCGTGGGAAGGCGGCACGATGCGCGCGCGCATGGGAAGTGCCCTGTTGCGCTGCCTCGGATTCACCGAACTGATCGCCACCGACGAAGACAGTTATCTGCGCATCGCCTTGGGGTTGGCGGGCGACCCCGAGCGGCGTGCAGAGATTGCCGGGCGGATCAAAACCGCGATGGAGCGCGGGCCGCTGTTTTTGGATTCGCTGGCAGCCAGCGATGCGTTTGGGGATTTGTTGGAGGCCGCCTACGATGAGGTGGTCGACATCGGGGCGGAGGCGTTTCGTAAGCGCCGCACCCCGGTGCGGGGGCGGCGCGCCACCCCGCTCAGCCGCGACCAGCGCTGGGCCCACGGCAAGCAGCTGCTAGCCGATGCTCGCCCCGAGCGCGCGGTTGCCTACTTGTTGGCCGCGCTCCAGCAGGACGACGGAACCGCCGAGCTCTGGCTCGATGTGGCCCAAGCGCTCCGGGCCAACGGCCAGCACAATGACGCGATCGTCGCGCTCGAAAGCGCCTTGCGCCTCGACGAAGCCTTGTACGCGGGTTGGGCCCTGCTGACCGCTTGGGCCGAGCAAGCCGGCAATACCGGCCTGGCCGACCATGCTCGCACGGTCATGGCCGAGCTCCGCCCCGGCGTTTCGCCCACCGCCAACGCCGCTACGACGGCCAGCAGCGAACACTTTTTCTAACGCCCGCCTCCGCCCATCCCCTTGATGAATCCCCCCGAAACTCTCGCCCCGGACTTGGACTCACCCAGCAGGGCTCAGGCCCGCAGCGATGGCATTGAGCAGGCCCGGCAGGCTCTGGCCAAGGTGTTTGTGGTGCCTAATTTAACCTACCCGCAGCGCCTCCAGCACGCCAAGGACATCAATGCGTTGCTGGCCCTGTTGGAGTTTCAGTCCGGGATCGTTGAGCTGGAGAGTCGCCCCCAGCTGATCGATCTGCCGGTAGCGGGGAAATGCAACCTGCGTTGCACCATGTGCGGTCTCTCGCATGGCGACCCCAGTTACCCGAATTGGACGCTCGCCGAGGTCCAGCGCTTCGAGCCGTTGTTCAAAACCGCCCGCAGCGTCAACCCCACCGGCGCCGGCGAACCGTTGTCCAATCGCGACCTGTTTTCCATGCTGGAACTGTTTTTCGGCTATGGCCTGGCAGCGGGTTTTTTCACCAATGCCACCCTGTTGACTGCCGAAAAGTCCGAGCGGTTAATTCGTCTCGGCATCACCCAGCTCAATATCTCGATTGATGGGGCCACCAAGGAAACCTTCGAAGCGATCCGGCACGGCGCGAAATTCGAAACGGTGGTGGGCAATGCCCGCGCCTTCGTGCAAAAACGCCGCGAGCTGGGTCGCGATCGACCGGCCCTGCAAATCGGTATGGTCCTCATGCAGGAGAATATGCACGAGTTGGTGGACATGGTTCGCCTGGCCGCCGATATCGGCGCCAACGGATTGTACACCATGTTCGTGAGTCCGCTGGTTCCCGAAAAGATGTGTGCGCGCGACCCGGTGCGGACCAATCGGTGCTTGCGCGAGGCGCGCAAAGTGGCGGCCGAATTGAAGCTGCATTTCCACGCCCCGGCCGACCTGCCCGAACCCAAAATCGCAGCCCCGCTGCCGGTCGAAAGTGCCTCCCTCGCCGCCCCAGCCCCGGCCTCCGTGCCCGCGGCCGTACCCCAAGCCGTCGCGCCGGCCCCGGCCGCCCAACTCAAGGGGCATTACTGCACTTATCCGTGGAAACAAATGGTGGTGTGGAATGATGGTAACGTCAGCCCGTGCTGCCGCATTCGCGACCAGGTCGATGGCCTGCCTTTTGGCCAGATTCAGGACAGTGAACCCGAGGCGCTGTGGAATAGTGCCGGCATGGTCCGACTCCGTGAACGCCTGCTCGCCGGTAAGCCGCCGCCCGACTGCGTGGCCTGCCCGATCCGCACCCTGCACATGCAGTCCTGAGCCAGCCGCCGCCATCGCCCCCACGGCCCCACCCTTTACCCCGTTTCCCTCTTCCTTTCTACTCATGTCACCGCCTCCTTCCAGTTCCCGCCAGGATATGATGGTCATTGCTCGCGCCCCGGTCCGGGTGAGCTTTCTCGGCGGCGGTTCAGACTTCCCTGACCACTTCAAACAACATGGCGGCGCGGTGCTGTGTACGGCGGTTAACCGCTTTGCCAACGTCACCGTCCAGCCGTTTTTGTCCGAGTATTTCGACCACCGCATTCGCCTTTCTTACCGTCGTAACGAGGAGGTCAGCGACACTTCGGAAATCAAACACCCGGCGATCCGTGCGGCGTTGGAAAAACTCAAGATTTTAGCCGACATCGAGATGATTGTGATGGCCGATTTGCCTGCGCGCACCGGGCTCGGCTCGTCCTCCAGTTTTGTGGTCGCGATGTTGCACGCCTTGCACGCCCATTGTGGTCGGTTCCGCTCGGCGCGCGACTTGGCCGATGAGGCCATCGAGGTCGAGCGGGTGTTGCTCAACGAGGCGGGCGGCTGGCAGGACCAGATCATCGCCGCCCACGGCGGTTTTAACCTGATCAACTTCCGCCCCGATGGCGGTTACGAGGTCCAATCGCTGCCGCTTTCGGCCGCCCGTATCGCCAGCCTCGAGTCGCACATGTTGCTGGTTTACACCCAAATCCAGCGGGACAGCTTTTCGGTTCTCGGCCAAAAATGCCCGACCCAGCCGGCGCAAAAAGCGCGCGTGCTCGATCAGATGGCCGACCTGGCCCGCCTCGGCGTCGAGTACTTGATGTCGGACCGGCCGATCACCGCCTTTGGCGAGCTGCTCCACCAAGGCTGGGAGTTAAAAAAGCAGGCCGGCTCGGTGACCTTGCCGGAGATCGACGAGTGGTATCGGGCCGGTCTCAAAGCCGGGGCCAGCGGTGGCAAACTGCTCGGCGCGGGCCAGGGCGGCTTCCTCCTGTTTATCGCCCCGCCCGAAAAACACGTCGCCATTCAGATGGCGTTGGGCGGTCGGCCGGTGGTCCACCTGCGGGTCAATGCCCCCGGCGCCCAGATCATTTTCTCCCAGCGTTAATCCGTCTCCTTTTTTCACATGCGCACGGTTTACCTGTTTGATCCCCAACTGCACAGTGCCGGCGGGCATTATTTAAATCATGATGTGCAGTTGATCAGCGATTTGCAGCGGCGCGCGATTCCGGTGCACGTGTATGGTCGGGTGGGGGCAACGTGTAGCTGCGCCGGGCTCCCGCTGAAGCCGCTGTTCACCCAGGATATTTTCACCGAGCTGGGCGCCGATCCCCAGGTCTGGGCGATGGAAAACTTCCACGCGGTCAACGAGGCGTTTTTTACCGCTTTGAATCAGCTGCCGCTCGACCAATTCGGCTCCGAGGACCTGCTCTATTTTCCCAATCTGCTGCAAAACCAACTCTACGCGGTGACCCGCTGGTTGGCGCGCATTCCGCAAGAACGCCGGCCGGCGGTGGCGGTGATGTTGCGCTACCTCAACCACGCGATGGATTACGTGCAGACCCGCGCCAACAAGGAGTTGATCGCGTTGTATTACCGTTACGCCGCACAACGCCTGCTGGCCGTCCAGCCACGCAGCCGACTGTGCGCGGATACCCGGGAATTGGCCCAGGCTTATACCCAAATCACCGGCCTGCCCGTGTTGGAGTTGCCCAATCCGATGGACGTTGCCCCGTGGCTCGCTGCCGCCCCCGCCGAATCCGCAGCGCCCGCCGCGTCGGCCGAACTGCTTGGCCCGCTGATTGTTTACCAAGGGCACACCAGCCCGTTGCGCGGGTTTCATTTTTTACCTGAGGTGATCGAACGCTGCGCGCGCCTCACGCCCAAGCCGCGCTTTTTGATTCAGCTGCAAAACACCGAGAACGCCAAAAACATGGGCCTGACGGATTTTATCCAGCGCCTGGAGCGGCTGCAGGGTGCGCAGGTGGAGCTGGTTTATGGAGCGCTGGACGCGCCGGCGTATTACCAGATGTTGGCCCGGGCCGACCTGATTTTGTTACCTTATTCGCCCAGTTTTTACGGCTACGGTTCTTCCGGGGTTTTTACCGAAGCGGCCTCGGCGGGCAAAGTCATGGTGGTTTCGCCAAAGACCGTGCCGGCGCGCCAGGGCAAGGAGTTTGGTTTGGGCGTGGTCGCGGCCAAAGCCTGGGAGCCGGCCGCGATGGCCGAAGCGGTGGCCGAGGCGCTGCACGCGCTGCCGGCGCTGCGGGCCAAAGCTCAGGCCGGGGCCCCGGCGTTCCGTGCCGAGCAATGCGCCGCCGTGCTCTGGGACCGGGTCTTCGCCGCCTTGCCGCCCCGCTGATCCACCGCGCCGCCTATCCCACCGGCCCATTTTGCCTTAAAAAACACTGTAACTTTCTGCTATTACGTTCAAAACTCAGACTTCGGCCGGCTTCGTGATGGTTGCGGCCGCAGTCACCCCAGCATTGTTTCCCCTATGAAAATCCTGATCACTGGCGGAGCCGGTTATATCGGCTCCATTCTCACCCCCCACCTGCTTGCCGCGGGTCATTCGGTTAAGGTCCTCGACACGTTCATCTTCGGCCAGTCCACCTTGTTGGACTGTTGCCGCTACGAGAACTTTGATGTCGTGCGCGGGGATTGCCGCGACGAGGCCCTGTTGAAACCGCTGGTGGCCTGGGCCGACGCGATTATCCCGTTGGCGGCCTTGGTGGGCGCGCCGATGTGCCAACGCGATGCGATCGGGGCGCGCACCATCAACCAAGAGGCCGTCGAGCTGCTTTGCCGGATGGCCTCTCCGTCGCAGCTGATTCTTATGCCGGTGACCAACAGCGGTTACGGTATCGGTGAGCAGGGGAAATTTTGCACCGAAGACAGCCCGCTCAAGCCGATCTCACTTTACGGCACGACCAAGGTGGCGGCGGAAACCGCCGTGCTGGCGCGGACCAACAGCCTGACGTTCCGCCTCGCCACGGTGTTCGGGATGTCGCCACGCATGCGCGTCGATTTGTTGGTCAACGACTTTGTCCACCGCGCGGTTACCGACCGGGCGATGGTGATTTTCGAAGGGCATTTTAAGCGCAACTTTATCCACATCCAGGACGTCGCCCGGGTGTTCGCTTACGGCCTGGAGAATTTCGAAAAGATGAAGGGCCGCCCGTACAATGTCGGCCTGGAGGAAGCCAATCTCTCCAAGTTGGAATTGTGTGCGGTGATCCAGCGCCACGTCCCCGCGTTTACCTACCTGGAATCGGCCATCGGCGAAGACCCGGACAAGCGCGATTACATCGTTTCCAACCAGCGGCTGCTCGCCACCGGGTTCAAAACCGAGTGGTCGCTGGACCGCGGTATCGTCGAGCTGATCAAGGGCTACCGGATCCTGCGTAATTCCAAATACAGCAATGTCTAATGAGTTAAAATGGCCGTTGCCGGTGGTGATTTTAGCGGGTGGCTACGGCACCCGGATTCGCCACCTGTTACCCGATTTGCCCAAGCCCATGGCCCCGGTAAACGGGCGCCCCTTTTTGGAGTGGGTGATCCGCTTTTTCGCCGCCCAAGGGTGCACGGAATTTGTGTTATCCACCGGCTATCTCGCCGACCGGGTGGCGAGTCATTTTGCCCAAAACCCCATCCCCGGGCTAACGATTACCTGCGTACCGGAAGTGTCCGCCCAAGGCACCGCCGGCGGATTTCTCCAGGCGATCCAGGCGCTGCCGCCGCGGCCGGCTTGGCTGGTGGTCAATGGCGACTCGCTGGTGCTGGCTGATCCCCGGCCTTTGGTCGATCTCCTGCACCGCCACTCCGCCTCCGCCGCCATGCTCGGTTTGCGTATGGCCGACGCCAGCCGCTTCGGCACCCTGAAAATCGGGGCGGTCGGTCAATTAACCGCTTTTCACGAAAAGCAGCCCGGGGCCGGTTTGATTAACGCCGGGGTCTACGCCTTCGACAGCACCACCCTCGGCCGCTTTCCGGCCACCCGCCCGCTCAGTTTGGAGTGCGACGTCTTCCCGGTCTGGGCCGCCGCCGGCCAAGTGTATGTGTCCCAGGCCAGCGCGCCTTTTTTAGATATCGGCACCCCGGAAACCCTCCAGCAAGCCGAAGACTTTATCACCCAAAACCTGCACCAGTTCGGGTGCGCCAGCCCTGCTTGATGCTACGCCCTTCCACGCCGGCGCTTGTCCCATTTTATAAACCTTTTCCCGCTTTTTAAATTATGAAAATGAAGTCCTTTAAGCCGAACTGTAATCTGGCCACCATCCGCGACGGCCGCGGCGCGATTTTTTCTTTTGTCCCCGACGCGCCCATTATGGAATGGACCCATCAGTTTATTAAAGCGGGTAAAATCCGCGGCAATCACTGCCACCCCGAGTTTGATGAATACATCATGCTGGTGGACGGCGTCGGCGTGGAGGTGGAAGTGGATATCGAAACCGGTGAGGAAAGTTTTATTTATATGAACAAGGGGGAGTGTATCTACATTCCGCGCGGCACCTATCATGTATTTATGGCGGTGAATGATTGTCAGTCGGTCTCCTTTTTGACCAAGCGCTGGGATGACTGTGAACGACCGATCGTTCATCAAAACCTCGGCCACGGCGAAGGCGACCACGGCGACCCGAAAAGCGCCTTTAACGAGGTGCAAAACAAAGTGGCGACCCACGCGCAATAAGCCATGGCCGTGGTTCAATTTGGGCTCATTGCCTGTTCGCGGGTTGCCAGGCGGCGGTTTCTCCCTGCTCTGCAAGGGGTTGACTGCGCCCGGTTGGCCCATGTGGGCAGTCGTGATGCAGCCAAGGCCGCGGGTTACGCCGAAGAGTTTTCCAGTCCAAAGTTCGGTGATTATACGGCCGTGCTGGCCGATCCGGATCTCGACGCGGTTTATATCTCGACCCCGCCGACCCTGCACGCCGAGTGGGTTCAGCAGGCGGCTGCGGCGGGCAAACATGTTTTATGTGAGAAACCCGCTTTCACCACGGGGATGGAAGCCCGCGCGGCTGTGGCGGCCTGCCGGGCCAACGGAGTGCGTTTACTCGAAGGCTATGCCTTTAAATATCATCCCCAGCATGCCCGGGTCCGGGCGCTGATCGCCGAGGGTAAAATCGGCACGCCGCGCTTTTTCTCGGCTGAAGTTGTCTATCCACGCCCGCCGGACGGGGACATTCGTTTACAGTCGGAACTGGCGGGCGGCGTTTTGCACGATTCGGCCGGGTATCCCGTGGCCGCCGCTATGATGCAACTGGGGGCTGCGCCGATATCGGTCAGTTGTGAACTAAGCCGGGACGCCGTCAGCGGGGTGGACGATGCGGTCGCGATCACCCTGCGGTTTCCGAAAGGTGAAGTGGCGCAATTGTATGCTGCGTTTGGCGGTAGTTACCGGTCGCGTTATACCATTGCGGGAACGCTCGGGCGTATCGAAGTCGAGCGCGCCTTTGCGGTGCCCACTGATCAAAGTGTGGTCATCAACGTGGAGACCGCCGCGGGGGTGGAAAAAATCACGCTGGCACCGGCCGACCAATTCGGCCTGATGATTGCGGAGTTTTGCGCCACCCTCGGCGGCGGACCCGTTTCAGCAAACCCTTACGAAGAAGAATTGTTACAGCTCCAAACCGTGATGGATGCCGTGGCCGAATCGGCCCGGCAACAACGGACCCTAAATCTCTCAACTTTATGAAAGTTCTCGTTACTGGCGGTACTGGTTTTTTGGGGCGCCATCTGGTGCCTGATCTGCAACGGCAGGGGGCGGAGGTCACGGTGATCAACTCGCGCAACTGCAACTTGGTGGAAAAGGAGAACCTGTTGCAGTTTAAGGATGTAAAGTTCGACCGCATCTATCATCTCGCCGCCTGGACCAAGGCGGGGGATTTCTGTCTGTATCACAAAGGCGAGCAGTGGATTATTAATCAGCAGATTAATACCAATATTCTCTGGTTTTGGCGCGAGTACCAAGAGAAGGCCATTATGATATCGATGGGGACGGGCTGCGCCTACCCACCGGAATTGGAATTGAAGGAGGCTAACTATTTGGTCGGAGAGCCCGACCACGACCTCTATACCTACGCGATGACCAAGCGGATGCTCTATGTCGGCCATATTGCGCTGCATCATCAATTTGGGATGCAATACCGCCACCTGATGCCGTCCACTTTGTTCGGCCCGCTCTTCGACCGCGAAGACTCCCATTTTATTTTCGATCTGATTAAAAAAATCGTCGCCGGCAAAAACCAGGGGCTGCCGGTGTCGCTCTGGGGCACGGGCAGCCAGATTCGGGAACTCATTTATGTCGATGACGCCGTTCGCCTAATAAACTTGGCGGTCGATCACTGCCCGAACGATCTGTTGAATCTTGGCAGTGGGCACGGCCACTCGATCCGCCACTACGCCGAAATGATCTGTGATATCGTTGGCTATGATCCGGCGAAAATCATCTACGATACGACCAAGTGGTCCGGTGTTTCCAAAAAGGTGTTTAATACCGACAAGATCAGCCGGCTGTTTCCCGATTTTAAGTTCACCGACCTGCGCGTGGCGCTGGCCGAGACCATTCGTTATTATCAATCCGAGACCTCCAAACCCACCCCCTGATTTTTATGGCCTGCCGCGTTTGTCACAATCCGACTATTGAACAGTTCCTCGACCTGGGTGCGCAGCCGCATTGCGACAGTTTGCTCCTGCCCAAAGACCTGGCGCACCCGGAGCCGTATTATCCGCTGCAAGTGTGTTTTTGCCACGCCTGCACCGCGGTGCAGATCAATTATACCGTGCCGAAGGAAACCATGTTCGAGGAATACCTTTATGTTTCCGGCACCACCCAGACCTTGCGGACTCATTTTCACGACAGCACCGAGCGGTTGGTCAGCCGGCTCGGCTTAAAAGCCAACGATTTGGTGGTGGATATTGGGAGTAATGACGGCACCTGGCTGGCGTGTTATGAAAAACATGGCCTGCGCGTGCTCGGGGTGGACGGCGCCCGCAATCTGGCGGAAATGGCCAACGCCCGAGGCGTGGAAACCTGGGCCCGATTCTTTAATGCCGAGGTGGCGCGGGACATTATTGCCAAAAAAGGCCGCGCCCAACTGGTGACGGCGGCGGGAGTGTTTTTCCACTTGGAGGAATTACACAGTGTAACCGAAGGCATTGCCGAATTGATCCGCGAGGGCGGTGTGTTTTGCGTTCAGGCGATATCCTTGGCCGGCATGCTGCGTTATTGTCAGTTCGACCAGGTCTATCATGAGCACCTGACTTACTGGACGGTGCACTCGCTCGACCGCCTGTTTGCGCAGTATGACCTGGAGATTTTTAATGCCGACATGCTGCCGATTCATGGCGGCTCGATGGAATTGCTGGTGGCCCCGCGCGGTACTCAAGCCATTGATCCTTCAGTGGAAAAAATGCGTGTCGAGGAACGCGACCTGGGTTGTACGCAGATTGAAACTTACCGGCGCTTTGCGACGCGGGTGGGGGAAATTGAAACGGAGCTGATGGGCATCTTGCGCGATTATCAGGCCCAAGGAAAAAAAGTTTATGCCTTTGGCGCGCCCGCCAAAGGCGCGACTCTGCTCAATACGTTTCATATTACGACTGAGCTGGTGCAGTGCGCGGTGGAAGTTAACCCGTTGAAAGTGGGCAAATATATCCCTGGAGCGCGCATCCCGATTGTGGATGAAAAAACTCAGGACGTACCGGATGCTTATTTGATCTTGGCGTGGAATTTCCTGAAGGAATTTCTGCCGAAGAAGCGGGATTATATCATGGCGGGAGGCAAGTTTATCGTCCCAATTCCAACTCCCGTGGTGATCGATAAGGATAATTACGACCAGTACGCCTGAGGTACGGCCCTTTTCACATTCACCGGAGTTGATTTTCCGCGCGTCACCCGCACGCTCGCCGGCATGGACACGGAAATCGTAATCCCCGAGGAGCTGCCGCTGATGACGCTGCCGCGTCTCGCGTTTTTCCCGCAAGCGATGCTTCCGCTCCACATTTTCGAGCCCCGTTACCGGGAAATGCTCCGGGATGTCCTCGCCAGCAATCGCCTGTTTGCCGTCGCCGGGCTTGATCCGCGCCAAAGCGTGGGCGTGGAGCCCCCTCATCGCATCGCCACCCTCGGGATTGTGCGGGCCTGTCAGGAAAGCCAAGACGGCACCGCCAACCTGCTGCTGCAGGGGCTGAGCCGGGTGGAGATCCAGGACATTCTGCGCGACACGCCCTACCGCACCGTACGTATCCGTGCGCTCAGCAGCGAGCCGGGGGCCGATCCCGACGAGAATCTCAAACTGCGCGCCCGCCTCTCCCAGCTGATCGCCACCCGCTTGCGTTTGAGCGGCGAGCCGACCAATCAACTCACTCGGTTTTCCACCTCGGTGGAAGACCCCGCGACGTTCGTCGATCTGGCGGCCTTCAATTTCTGTGAAAACGTGCGGCTGAAGCAAAAGCTGCTCGAAACGCTCAATGTTCACAGCCGCCTGGAGTTACTCAGTGCGGAGATCCGGGCGAACATCGAGTTGATCAAGCTCCGGCATAAGCTGCAGGGCGGCCTGGCCGACGACGGCATCGCCAACAATTAAGGAGGCCGAGGGCCGAAAAATTCGGAGTGCGGAGCACTCCGAACGGAGCGAGATCGCGGAGCGATTTTGATCCGAAATTGGAGCGTCTAAGCATAATGCACCCGGAACGAAACGACTCCGTCGTCCCGCTACGCCCCGGAGCGATGGGCTCCGAACGTAGCGAGATCGCGGAGCGATTTTGATCCGAGATTGGAAGGCCTAAGCATAAAGCCCCCGGATCGAAACGACTCCGTCGTCCCGCTACGCCCCGGAGCGCTGGGCTCCGAACGGAGCGAGATCGCGGAGCGATTTTGATCCGAGTCCGGAAAGCCTACTATCCAGTCCCGGTTAAAAGGCGAAGCGGGCGAGTCTAAAGGGGCGGGGGCAGGGGAGTAGGCGGAACCGACCCGCTTGCATTGGTTCCAAATCACCAACGCCTATCTTCCGCCCTTGCGGATGCCCCCATGACCTCCCTCGAAATCCCCCCCGCTCCCGCTTGCGCCCCTTCACCCAATAGTCGCAGCCGCCCGCTTCCTTTCGCACCGCCCCACGGTCTGATCATCGGCATCGCCGGCGGCTCCGCCTCGGGCAAATCCTTGCTCGCCGCCCACCTCGCCGAAGTCCTTGGGCCCGCCCACTGCGCCGTGATCGCTCAGGATCGTTACTACCGCGACCACCCCAACCTGTCTCCCGCCGACCTCCGCCAACTCGACTACGATCACCCCAACGCCATCGAATCGGCCCTTCTCCTGAATCATCTCCAGCTCTGGCGTCTGGGCCGCGAGGTCGAGGTCCCCCACTACGACTACGCCACCCACCGCCGCGCCCCCCACGTTACCCGGCTAAAACCCATCCCGATTCTCGTCATCGAGGGACTGTTCGTACTGACGGACGCTCGCCTGCGACGCGCACTCGACCTGAAAATCTTCGTCCACACCGCCTCCGACCTCCGATTGCTGCGGCGGATCAAACGCGACACCACCGAGCGCGGCCAATCCCTGGCGGAGGTGCTTGAGCGTTACGAAACCCGCGTGCGGCCCGGCCACGAACGACACGTCGCCCCCAGCCGTCGCCACGCCGATCTGGTTTGGGATCAGGGCAACGACGAGAGTTTTCCCGACCGCCTGCTTGCCCGCCTGCGCCAAACCCCATGAATCCCTCGATTGACCTGTTTGTGTTTGTCGACGCGCTCGGCTGGGAACTGGCCGAGCGCCGCCGTTTTCTTGCCGACCTGCTGGCCCACCGCACGCCCTGCGACACCTTGTTTGGCTACTCCTGCACCTGTGACCCGAGCATCCTCACCGGCGCGCTCCCGCACGAGCACGGCCATTTCTCCTTTTTCACCTACGACCCCGCCCGCTCGCCCTTTGGCTGGGCGCGCGCTCTTGCCTGGCTGCCCGAAGCAATCGCCGGCCACCACCGCCTGCGCCACCCGCTCAGCCGCTGGGTCGCCCGCCGTCTCGGCTACACCGGGTACTTCCAACTCTACAGCACGCCGTTTAACCGCCTGCCGCTGCTCGATTACACCGAAAAAAAAGACCTCTACGAACCCGGTGGCATCCTCGGCGGGCAACCCGCCATCTTCGAACACTGGCGGGCCACCGGCGTGCCCTGGGTGCGCTCCGACTGGCGCGCCAACGACGCCACCAACATCGCCGCCATGGCCGACCACCTGCGCGCCGGCCAAGTCCGCCTCGCCTACCTGTATAACGGCGGGCTCGACGCCACCATGCATGCCCACACCACCACGGGCGCGCCCACCGACGCCGCCTTCGCCCGACTAGAGGCGTGGATTCGCGAATTGGATGCCGTGGCCCGCACCCGCTACGCCGAGGTGCGCTGGCATTTTTTTAGCGACCACGGCATGGCCGACACCCACAGCGTGAGCCGGATGCTGCCCGACTTCGAAAAACTCGGCCTGCGTTACGGCCAAGATTATGCCGCAGCCTGGGATTCGACAATGGTGCGCTTCTGGTTCCCCGGTGGCGCGGCCATCCGCGCCCGGATCGAAGCCTGGCTGGGGGCGCGGGCCGAAGGCCGCATCGTCACCGAGGCCGAGTTGGAGCGCTGGGGCTGTCGCTTTGCGGACCGGCGCTACGGCGAACTGTTTTATGTGCTCAACGAAGGGGTGATTTTTGCGCCCTCGTTTATGAACCAGCGCCAGGTGCCCGCCATGCACGGCTACGACCCCGATTTACCCCAATCGCGGGCCTGCTGGCTGACTAGCCACGAGGTGCCGAATCCGCCCGCGCGGATCGAGGCCATTTACCACGTGATGCGTACCGCCGCCGACCGTGTTGCCGCGGAATTAAGTCCGAGCGGCGCAGGGCGGTAGCATTTAAACAATAACCGTTTTCGGCTCTTTCAGCTTTGCGATGGCCGCCATGATTTTCTCCGAGGCCAATTGGTACCGTTCCTTGCCCGCCTTCGGATCGTCGTAATCGGCCGGCTGCAGCGGCTTGCCGTAAACAATCGAAACCCGCGTGCCCAACCGCAGCCCGCCTTCGCGGCCAAAGGCGATGTGCGAATTAAAAATCCGCGCCGGCACCACCGCGACCTGCGTGCGGCAGGCAATCATGCCCACCCCGGATTTGGCCGGCTGTAGGTTGCCGTCGAGCGAGCGCGTCCCTTCCGGAAACAGGGTGATCGCCTTGCCTGCCTGCAGCGTGCGCAGGACGTTCTTGATCGCCTTCACATCCGAACCGCCATCGCGGTCCACCGGGATCGAGCCGATGCCGTCCATCCACCAGGTGGCAATTTTTCCATTCCACAGGGTCTTGCGGGCAAAAAAAGCCATCTGCCGCGGGACGTGGCAGCCGATGATGGGCGGATCGAGGTGGCTGGCGTGATTGGCGGCCACCAAAAACGGGCCGTCCTTGGGCACGTTTTCCAAACCGGCAATCTCGCCCCGGAATACCGAGTCAAAGATGACCGTGATGAGGTAATGGCAGATCCCATAAAGCGGATCCATTTCACCCTGACTGTGGCGACGTTGCATGGCGGAAAATCAGCTGAGTTTAGCCGCGATCAGGTCGGCGAGCTTGTCGACGACTTGAGCGAGGTTGAGGTAGGTGCTGTCGATATCGATCGCCCCGGAAGCGAGCACGAGCGGCGCGGTCTTGCGCGTGGCGTCGAGGCGGTCGCGTTCGGCGACGGCATCGGCCCGGCCTTCCAGTTCACGACGGCGCGCGCGCGCCTCGACGTCGGCGTGCAGGAAAAAGCGCAGGTCGGCGTTGGGGAAAATTACCGAGCCGATGTCGCGTCCTTCCATCACCATGCCGCGAAACCCGTGGGTCCGGGCGACCTCGGCCTGGTTGCGCTGGTAGGCGAGCAAGGCGGCGCGCACTTCCGCAATCGCCGCAAAATGCGAAACGGCCGCCGTCACCTCGGGGCCGCGGATTTCAGCCTCGGGCACGACTCGTCCGCCCAGCTCCATGCGGGCGGCGCGGCCGTCCACCTGGGTGCCAAAGTGGAGCGAAGGCAGGAGCGCCTTGACCGCGTCGGCCTGGTCGGGGCGCAGGCCCTGGCGGAGCAGTTCGGCGGTGATGGCGCGGTAGTAGGAGCCGGTGTCAACGTGGAGGAAGTTGAACCGCTCGCTCAGGGCGCGGGAGGTGGAGGATTTGCCGGAGGCGGCACCGCCATCAATGGCGACGATGAGGAAGTTGGACATCAGACGACGGGGGAGGGTTGAGGGCGCAGCGACTCGAGCAGGGTGAAGAAATGCGGGAAGGTTTTGGCGCAGCAGGCCGGGTTGTTAATCGTGATCCAGCTGCGGCCGTCGCCGTGCAAATCGTGGCAGCCGAGGATGCCAAAACTCATGGCGAAGCGGTGGTCGCCGTAGGTTTCGATTTCCACGCCGGAGAGCAGCGGGCGGGGCGTGACGGTGAGGCCGTCGCCGTCGGCGTGTTCATCGACCTCCTGGCCGAGTTTGCGCAGTTCGCGCACCATGCCGGCGACGCGGTCGGTTTCCTGTTTGCGCGAGTGGGCGATGCCGGTGATGCGGGTCGGCCCGGCGAGCAGCGGGGCGATGGCCGCGAGGGTGAGGAAGGTGTCGGAGAACTCGTTAAAATCCTCGTTCACGCCGACCCGGGGCGAGCCGGGGGTGAAGGCGACGTCGAGACCGCGCGCGGTCTTGGTGGCGCTCAGGCCGACACGCTGGAGCACATCGACAAAGCGGGTGTCGCCCTGCAGGCCGGGGTGGAGGTTGAGCAACGTGAGGGCGCCGCCGGTGACCAGGGGAAGCGCCGCGTAATAACTGGCGGCGGTCGCGTCGGGCTCGATGGCGTAGGCGCCGGCGTAGGTGTAGGGCTGGGTGGCGACCTGCCAGGCCTGGGCATCGGCGGCAAAGGCGGCGGCCCCGCCGAACTGCTCGATCATGCACTTGGTCATTTGCACGAAGGGCTCGCGCACGTGGGTGGCCAGGCGGATGGTCACGGGGGTTTTCGCCAGCGGGGCCACCATTAACAGGCCGGAGAGCATCTGGCTGCTCTCGCTGGCGTCGAGGGCGACCTCGCCGCCGCGCAGACCGTGGGCGTGAATCTCGAGCGGGAAAAAGCCCTCCACGCCGGTGCAGCGCAGGTCGGTGCCGAGGGCGCGCAGCGCGTCGATCAGGCCCTTCATCGGGCGTTTGCGCATCTGCGGAATGCCATCGATGCGGTAGACCCCGCGCGGGGCGGCGGCGCACAAGGCGGTGAGGAAACGCGCCGCGGTGCCGGCCAGGCCGACAAACAGATCGACCGGCTCGGAGTTTTTAAAGGCGTTGGCCTGGTTGGAGACCTCGATCGCGTCGAGGTTGGCCGAAGGTTGCACGGTGAGCCCGAGGGCCCGCAGCGCCTCGATCATCAGGTGGGTGTCCTCGCTAAACAGCGCACCGGTGAGGGTAACGGGTTGGGGGCAGAGGGCGGCCAGCAGGAGGGCGCGGTTGGTCAGGCTTTTCGAGCCAGGCAGCGTCACTTCGCCGTGGACGGGACGGCTAAAGGGCTGGATCGGGAGGGAGGAGGGAAGCGACGACGACATGAAAA
>CAMBUJ010000025.1 GCA_945871005.1 Opitutus sp. GAS368
ATTGGGCGGCGGGCGGCAGAATCGTGGTTCAACCGCCGGGCTCCGCGAACTGGTCTGTCGATATTCGCACACCCTTGGGACTGATTGATGAAGGCAACGATACCTTCACCCTGTTCTACACCGCCGAGAACAAGAAACGGTTTTGGCCGATAAGCATGATAAAACTGAAGCTGGTCAAGGAACCACAGTGATAATTATTAACTAATACAGCTCAACAAATCAGGAGCTCCCTTAACACGGAAAGCCCTCATTACCACCCAGCCGTTCGTATCATTCTTTTATTATGAAAAAACGAATCATCGCCATTCTCCTCACCCTCCTGCCCGCTGCGGTGGGGCTAGCCGCCCCGATACATCTGGTGGACGAAGCCCCAGTGGAAATCCGCGCCGTCGCCCCCGGGGTTTTCCTGGTCGATTTCGGCCGGGTGGCCTTTGGCAATCTCCGCCTGATGCCCCCGGCTGGCGCGACTCAGGAAATCAAAGTCCATCTGGGTGAAGCCTTTGCCCAGGGCCGGATCAATCGAAAGCCCCCCGGCTCAGTGCGCTATGCCAGCATCCCTCTGGTGCTCGACGGGACCAAACCTTTGGTCGCCGCACCGACGGCAGATGCCCGTAATATCAAACAACCTGACGCCATTCTTACTCCGGCAGAGTGGGGCGTGGTTTTGCCGTTTCGATGGGTGGAAATCGAGGGATGGCCGGGCCAACTTCAGGCTGAAAACCTGCGCCGCCAGGCTGGCTACGCTAGCACCTGGGATGATCACGCCAGTGCGTTCACCAGCTCCGACGAGATGCTGAACCGGATCTGGGAGCTCTGCCGTTACTCCATCAAGGCCACCACGTTCGCCGGTATCTACGTCGATGGAGACCGTGAGCGCATTCCCTACGAGGCCGACGCCTACCTCAACCAGCTCAGTCACTACGCGACCGACAACGATATCCAAATGGCGCGCGACACGTACGACCACCTGATGAAGCGCCCGACCTGGCCCACCGAATGGGCCTCGCACATGATATTCATGGCTCACGCCGACTACCTGCGCACCGGCGACATCTCTTGGCTGGCCCCGCGCTATCAAAAACTCAAAACTAAACTCCGCCTCGACCAGGCGCGCGCCGACGGCCTGCTCGTCAGCACCCCGGCCCAGGTCAAGCGCAACGACATCGTGGACTGGCCCACCGGAGAACGCGACGGCTACGTATTTACGCCGGTCAACACCGTGATAAACGCCTTCCACCTACGCGCACTCACCCTCATGGCGGAATTGGCCTCGGCCCTGAACCAAGCCGACGATGCCGCCGCCTACGCGGCCGAGGCCGACCGAGCCCGGCTCGCGTTCCAGGCCGTGCTCTTCGATCCGGTCAAGGGCTGTTACCGCGACGGCGAAGGCACCGACCACACCTCGCAACACGCCAGCCTCTTCCCCCTAGCCTTTGGCCTGGTCCCCCCCGAACACCAGGCGCAGGTCACGGCCTGGGTCGCCTCGCGCGGCATGCGCTGCTCGGTTTATGCCGCCCAATATCTTCTGGAGGGACTTTTCGACCACGGCGCGGCCACCCAAGCCCTCGAACTGATCACCGCCCCAGGAAACCGGAGTTGGAAACACATGGTGAACAGCGGGACAACGATCACCTGGGAAGCTTGGGATCAAAAGTATAAATCCAACCAAGACTGGAACCATGCCTGGGGCGCGGCTCCGGCCAATATTATCCCGCGTAAAGTGATGGGCGTAGAGCCGATGCAGCCCGGCTATAGCCAGATCAAAATTGAACCTAAGCCCGGCACCTTGACTTGGGCGCGGGCAAAGGTTCCCACCCCGAAGGGACCGGTATTGGTTGAGTTTAAAACCGCGCCGGTCTTCACCCTCGTAGTAGAAATCCCGAGCGGCATGAGCGCAGTTCTAAGCCTGCCGTTACCTGTTTCTACTGCGCCCGGAGGCGCCCTCTTAGTATGCAACGGCAAGCCGTTACCCGCCTCCGCCAAAGATGGCCGTCTGCTGACCGACCAAACGATCGGTCCGGGGCGCTACGAAATCAAGTCACGCAACCGCTAAGTTTTAGCACGTCCCCCCCAGAACTATATTACGTTTAACGGCCTTGCTCTCGCAAGGCCTCCTCTGTCTACTGGCCGACGCCAGCGCGGTCACGGCGGTGATCTCCGCCGAATTGACCAACCTGTACTGCGAAACCGCACCTCTCCCCTCGGCCTCGACGTCGCCCAAATCCTCTCCGAGCGCCGAACTATAAGGCAGTAACGTTAAAAGTGACGGATCGCCCCCAGCCCCTTTAGCTGCAAATGTCCGCACGGTTCGCAAAGCATAATTTCTCTATTTTCTTAGCGTACGCGGCGTTCTTTGGCGGCTACGCTTGGTGCTTCAACCTTGAAAACAGTTAATATATATCATGAATAAACCCCTGAGCCTAATCCTCAGCCTAATCGGCATGGCCGGGCTCCAATTGCCCCTCCGGGCTGGGACGGGCCCGCTGGTGGACGATGCTCCGTTTTGGAGCTCACAACTCATGAAAAACGAGCCGATTCTTTTTATACAGGAAGAAGGCAGTGTTTGTGCCAGGGGAAAACTTCTTTTTATTCCCACGTCTCAGCCGCTGCTCACCCAACCGAACCTGGTGCTGAAATATGAGGCTGAAATAGATTATAAATGGACCCCCGGGACCGCTACGATTGAACTCACCCCCGGTTCGCGCATCCCCTTTAAAACTGCGGCGGAAATGAAGCCGGCGAAGGGGAGCAAAGGAGGCCGACTCTGGTTCGAAGGGCATTATTTCCACGATCTCCAAGTTCAAGCGACCTATGAGCACAAAGACGTTTGGACGTGGCAACCTCCGCGCGTTGCCCAGCCGCTCACTCGTAGCATGGCTAAGTTAAAGGAGCGGAAGGGCTTGCGGATCGTGGCTCTCGGCGACAGTATCACCGAGGGTTACAACGCGTCTGGATTTAGCAAAATCAACGTGGCACCTTTCCAGCCGTGTTATGCGCAATTGGTGGCTAACCTCTTGCAGCAGCGCTTCGGCGCCCCGGTGACGCTGCTAAATCTAGGAGTGGCAGGCACCCGGGCCGAAAACGGTCTCACTAAAATCACCAGTTTGATCGAAGCTAATCCCGATTTAATCCTGATCGCCTACGGCATGAATCACCGAGAAGCGGGCCCACAATTTGAGGCCGGCTTGCGAGCGCTGTTGGCCGCCGTCCAGCAAGCCGCTCCGCAGGTGGATGTCGTCTTGGTATCGCCCATGACCCAGGCGCCCGCTCAGGGAAAAGTAGCCCCTAAATTTTTCGCTTATCGTGATGCCCTCCAGAATCTGACCTCGCCCCATGTGGCGCTGGCGGATGTAACAACCCCTTTTGCCGAATTGCTCAAACAGAAGGATTTTTCAGATCTGAGCGGCAATAACTATAATCACCCGAATGATTTTACTCATCGACTGTATGCCCATGTAATTTGCCGATTATTCGAGGTGTATAAATAATTAAAAAACAGAATTTGGCTCAACGGCAAGTACATTGGAGTGATTTGGTTTTACGCGGAAAAGCAGTGAAAACCGGCCGTTATACTTTCACTGCGTTCAATCCCTATAAAAACGACTCAAAACTACTGCCCTCGGCTTTGATTTGCCCGGTGCAGGTGCTGGAGGTTAAATAATGTCATACATTATAAAGTGTCTTCTATTTCTCATATCCTTAATATGCGCCACGGCATTGCCGCTGCGTGAGGAGGCACCCGTGGACCCGCTGGTGGCCGACTTTATAAGTCCGCCGGCGGCGACCCAACCCCGCTGTTATTGGTATTGGATGAACGGCCATATCTCAAAGAACGGCCTAACCAAGGACCTGGAGGCGATGAAGCGGGTGGGCATTGGCGAAGCCTATATTGGCGTCATTAAAGGCGGCGCGACCAAGGCCTTGACTGAGGAGTGGTGGTCGATGATCGACCATGCGGTGCGCGAGGGCACCCGGTTGGGCGTGGATATTGGCCTGTTTAATTGCCCCGGCTGGAGCCAATCGGGCGGTCCGTGGGTTAAACCGGAGCAATCCATGCGCTATGTTGTGCAGAGCGAAAAGCTCGTCTGCATACATAACCCACTAACCCAGAGCATAAAACGTGTAATTCCGGTCAGATGTAGCTATATAACGCCCCGACCCGAATGGCGCTAAGTTAGGCAGAGGCAGGGCAGGAAAAGTCGGCCAAAAATATTACGTAAACCGTTGATTATGAATTGATTCATTCGGCGTCTCATGCTTCTGTAAACACATGTGCGGCAACACTTTGTTTTTACCTGGGTTTTCACACCGTTTGATGGGAAGTCGGGGGCGGAACCAAGCCCTGCACCTCGGGCAGGACTCGCTCGACGGACTGGCCAAGGTGGTCTCGCGGTTCATCCCGCAGCGGTGGTTTGCCGGCGAGGGCAAGCGGCAAAGAGTCTATACGCCCTTTGTGACGTTTTGCGCGTTTTTGGGGCAGGTCTTGCAGCGTGATGCCAGTTGCCGGGAGGCGGTGCGACGCGTGCAGGCATGGTGTCATGCGCTTGATCTGCCCGAGCCCGACGGGAGCACCTCGGCGTATTGCCAGGCGCGTTTGCGCCTGAGCCTGGAGTGCCTGCGTAAGGTGCATGACTCGCTGGTGCAAAAGCTGTCGCGCCGGATCGGGGAGGCGGATTTGTGGCGGGGTCGCTGTGTGAAGGTGATCGACGGCTGCGGCCTCTCCATGCCGGACACCGATGAGAACCGTCAGGTCTATCCTTATGCGGGAGGACAGAAGCCGGGCTGCGGTTTTCCCACGGGCAAGTTGGTGGGGTTGTTTTCCCTGTCCGGCGGCCACTTGATTCGTTTTGTGCAGGCTTCGTGGAAAAACCATGAGCTGAAGCTGGCCCGGCAGTTGGTCGGTTGGTTGCGGCCTCGCGAGGTCTTGCTCGGCGACCGGGGCTTTTGCGGCTGGGGGTTCATCGCTTTGCTCAAAACCAAGGGCGTCGATGTGGTGCTGCGCCTGCATCAGGCACGGCCCGCCGGACACGGGCGCACCTGCTGGCACCGACCCGAACGCCTCGCGGGCTGGACCGAGGAATTATGGGGAACTTTACCGGAGCAAATCGAAGTCAGATTAGTGACATTCCAAGTGGCCAATGACGGCTTCCGCACCCGCACGGTCACGCTGGCCACCACACTGCTCGATGAAACGGAGTATCCCGACAAGGCGTTGATCGCGTTGTATCGCCGCCGGTGGGAGGTCGAGAACGACTTCCGCGATCTCAAGTCGACCCTCGGTCTGGATGTGCTGCGCACGCGCACCCCAGAGATGATCGAACGCGAGGTGCTCATGCAGGCCATCGCCTACAACATGGTCTGCGCGATTTTGCAGGACAGTGTCCGCACGCACGGCGTCCCGCTGGACCGGCTCTCGTTCAAAGGCGCCCTGGCCGCTCTGCGACATTGGGCTCCGCTGCTCATGAAAGCCTCTGAGCGTCGGCAGCGCATCATCTATGAAAGCATCCTGCTCGCCCTCGCCGCCGACTTGGTTCCACTTCGCCCGGATCGCTCGGAACCCCGCGCCGTCAAACGTCGCCCCAAGGTGTATCAACTCCTCACCAAGCCCCGCCGACAGATGGTCGTCTCCGCTTCCCGCGATCTCAAAAAGTGACGACTAACCGCCTTAACTTAGCGCCATTCCGCCCCGACCCCGTTTGGCCGACCGGTAAAGAGTTACACATAGCGCTTGACGCGCAACAAGTTGGTCTGGAACGCGGGGCCCAGCAGATCGCATTTCCATCCGACGCAGTCGATCTTGCCCCGGTTTTGCGTACCAGGGGCATAGATGGCGGTAACCAACGGGGCGAGAGCCGGCAGGTTTACCTCAAGCTAACTGAGGACGTGGCCGAAAAGCACCTCGGGCTTCACTCGGTCACGTGACTACAACCGGTAGTTGGCCGTCCAGTCCCGGTGGGCGCGCCCGCAAAGGCAAATCAGATTGGTGAGAGTCCCCTCCGTTACGGCGAACCAGTGCGGCCATGAGATTCCGCTAAAGTCGCCTGGCGCACTCGGGGACGGCGCTAGCCGTAGCACAATCTCTTTTCATAAGTCGTCCCAGCCGATCCGATAAACGCAACAGGACTTTTTTTAACGCCTACGTCCACCAGCTCGGTCGTGACCGGCATAACGGGCGCGACAGGACTGCGTGAGAGGATCAAATGATGCTCGTCGGTGACGGTCAACACGACGGCCTCCGATTGGGTGAACCCCATCGTCTGGGCGATTGAAGCGGATAAAGTCACATACCACTGATCTCTGTTTTGTGGATGATGCGCTGAACTTTGGTCGTGGTGCGCATGGTTCGACATCCTTGTTCATGGCTACGCTTTTAGCACTGGGTTCGATACTCCTTTCGGCTGATCGCTTTTGACTAGCCAGGGGCGAAACACCGGGAGTTCGTGTCATTTCGTTACAATCGTGGGCAACATTACGGGATTTGCCAAGGGCCCGCATTTTTGAAGCCTTATTTGTCAGCCTCGGATTGGGCCTCCAATTCCTTAATCCGTTTGGTGGTGAGTAACACGCATTTACCCCCGTTTTTGGTGGCGACCTTGGAAAAAGTTTCCATCAGGTCATTTGGTTGCTCTTTCGGACCGGCAAACAAATAAATGTTCAGGGTTGAACGTTCTTTGAGCAAGGCCCTCTGCAAATTTGCTATATGAAATATAAGATCCTGATGTGTACCGTCATCATAATCATGGTACATTGTTGGTCTGGTTTTAACCAGCGCGTGGCCCTGTTTGTCAGTCCACCCTTCCTTATCAAGAACTACGGGCGTGAAGCCATCCCGTTTCAGCGCGGCTTGGAAGTCGGGCTCAAAAATACGCGCCAGCTTTTGGATGATATAAGGGGGCTTCCCTTTGGCCTTTCGGGCCTCATTTATCTTTTCAAATTCCGCTGTGGCTTTAGCCCAGGCACGATCTTGGGCAGCCTTTACCTTCTCGGGGTCGGTCCCCTTGGACTTGAGGTCTGCTAAATAGCGGTCGTAATCATCCTGCGATTTTTTATTTAAACTTTCCCTCCTTGAACTCTCGGCGTCGGAGATTTTTTTCCTGAAAGGACCCAAATCCGTCCCCGAGATAAGAAAAATCGAGTCGGGTTCCATTTCCAGAGAATAATGCAGCGCGGTCGCCCATAAGGGGATTGCGACAAAATTGGCGCCCGACTCGTTGCCGGGAAGCGGCTTGGGCGTCCACTTCAGTTTTTCTCCGAGAACGGAGGCCAGGCCGATAAGTTCCGGTTTTTCATTCACGGGCTTCATCCAGGCGAAAAACTTGGTTTTGTTGGCAACGGTTGCCGGAACGAGCTTACTGTCAAACGAGGCCATGCTATTTTTTTTGTTCCAGCGATCATACAGCACGACGTTAAATTCGGCACTGGGGGGCAATCGGCTGATCAACGTCATGATTTGACTGCGAATAATCGCAAAGGCCTCAAAGCCACCCTTGCTGATATCAAGCAGGTGTGGGCCGATATCGACGATAAATACAACCTTGGAGACCTTCTGGTTGGTTAGGCCCAAGAAGCTCATGCTCATAAAGCCGCTGCCCAGGCCCGAACCCGAACCGATTCCGGTGCCATAGCCGGTCCCGGCGCCGATGCCACCTGTCCCGGAGCCGAAACCCATGCCGGCCAAGGCGCTCGCCCCGGTCAAGTTGAGTTCCGCAGGCGCGGTCAATTGGAGTGCATTGGCGTCGGCCGCGAAAATGCGCGAGGCGGATACCGGCGAGGCGCTGGCAGAGCCGCCGCCTTTGCGGGCAACCTGCAAGCGGTGTTCGACCTGTTTTTGGATAATCGAGGGTTGGGCGGCATTAGCCGCCTCGAAATTCTTCTTTTTAGTGATCAGCTGTTCGCTCACTACGAAGTAGCCGGCGACAGCGACCAAGACGACGTGCACGATTACGGTGACAAACAGGGGCACGCTGGCAGTGAGCTTTTTATAAAAAGATGGGCGAGGGGAGTTCATCTTAATAAGGGGTTTGTTTCGTCCACGGTTCGAGGGGGGGGACGTGGTTTCAGGCGGTTGGACAGTGGGAACGTGAAAGTTAGTTAGGCTCTGGTATCAAGGATTGGCGGGGCGAGGGATTTATAGAGTTGTGTGCAGGGGTGAGGGCGTAGCTCCTTACCCTGGATTTCAACTCTTTTTGTAGTGAAGAAGATGCACCGAAGAATTCGAGCATTCCTGACCGCCAGAAAGAGACGCTTGCCCGCTTGCCGCTCACAACCATATAGCTACCGCCAGAAACAATTAACCGCTGCTTCCCTCGACGGTTGAGGGAACTCTGTTTTTGCTGTGAGAGAAGCTGCAAAAACTAGAATCCAGAGAGAAAGGGCAAGCATTATTTTTATGAAATTGGTAAATTGGGTTTTCATGGTCATTTTGAAAACTGGGGATGCGTTTCAGCAATTCTTCACTTCTCGTGGGCTAGCCCCGATTACAAGGCCCGCCTCATTCAACGTAAACCAGAATAAATCGACTGTCGCCGAGCGGTATGCCCTGATCAAATTGATGAGCGACAAGCACTCCATCAAAGGCATGTGTGCTACCTTGGGCGTCTCTCGCAGAGGTTATTACCAGTGGAAAAACGCGGGCTAATCACCGAGGGCACAGCAGACCATTCGGCTGAACAAACTGCTTGAGAATGAGAACTCAAAGCCCCGAAATAGTTATGTTAAAAACTGTAAGAAGTGATTTGCGAAATTGTGTTGAAGCGGTGGGTTATAACCGGATCGCCCGATTGATGCGTTCGGCCGATCTGCTGGGCCAGCAAAAGCGCCGGTATCGGGTGAGGACCACCGACAGCCGACATGATCAGCCCATCGCGCCCAATGATCTGGCGGTGGCGCCAGCGCACACCAAACCCGACCAGATTTGGGCGACTGACATGATCTACATCGAGAAGGGCGAAGGCTTGCTTTATTTGGCCTGAGTGCTCGACCTTTACATCCGCCGACCGATCGGCTGGCCCCTTTCCCAGGCCGTCCGATTTTAGACCTCGCACTCTACTTGACTCCGCCAACTACACGTCGCTTCATGCTCGCGGTATAACCGCTCTGCACTTTGGGCGGACTGAGCTAATCATTTCCATGAACCCCGAAGCGAAACCCTTTTCCTTACGCGATCTGGCCAAGCTCGCCGGGGTATCCGCCTCGACCGTTTCCCTCGCCCTCAACGAGAGCCCTAAGCTGCCTGAAGCGACCATTCAGCGCATCAAGGATCTGGCTAAGCAACATGGCTACCGGCGCAACCCTAAGCTGTCGCGCATTCTCAAGGAAACGGTTAACTCCAGATACAAACCCACCGGTGAAGTGATTGCCTGCCTCGTCACCCGGCAAACCCGCGCCCAATGGAATCCGGCGACCCCACAATTCTTAGCGATGCAAGCAAGAGCCCGTGAATACGGCTATGAGGTCGAACCATTTTGGTTTTTGGAGGGGGGACTTTCCGCCCAACGGGCGAACCAAATCCTGCGTTCACGAGGCATCGTCGGTTTGCTAGTGCTGCCGCCGCCGTATGCGTTGCGCCATCAGGGGCAACTGACCCTGCAGGTGGAGTGGGAGCGCTTTTGCGTGGTGGAAGTCGACGACACGATCACCGATCCCGTGTTGCACCAAGTGCGCCACGACCACCTGTCCGGTATGACCCGGGCCCTGCGCGAGTTGGAAACGCTCGGCTACCGCCGCATCGGGCTGTGCCTGAACACGGCCACCGAACTAGCTACCCACCACCGCTGGTCCACCGGCTATTGCTACTGGAACCAGCTGCGCGGCCACCGCCTCCAGCCGCTCATCTGCGAGGCCTACACGCCTGCGGCGCTGCGGAGATGGCTCGACGACCACCGACCGGACGTCGTGCTCAGTCCCGGCGGAGAATTACTCACCCTTTTGCGCTCCATGGGAATCGCCGTGCCCGAAAGCCTTGGTTATGCCGCGCTAGATCTGTTCGGGATCACGGCCCCGGAAATCTCCGGGATTAACCAAGAGCGTGAGGTTCAATCCGGACTGGCGGTCGACCTGTTGGTCACCCTGTTGCACCGGAATGCCCTGGGCATTTCACCTAATCCAACGTGCTGGACGGCGTCCGGTAGGTGGCATGCTGGGCAAACCTGCGTTTACCAAGCTCACGCTACGGAACTAGCGCCGCTGGACTCCCTGCTCTGGCAAGCTTAGTGGCCCCGCGCGCCCAACAGCTTTTAGGCGGGCTTAGGCTGCACGTGGCCGACTAGCCGCCGTCCGCAGGCACTGGCCACCAGCATGGAGCACGCAGAGGGAGTCGGACGCGAACCCGAAGCTGATGACGTTGCCCGCGACGATCCTGGCCACCGTCGAGACGATGCGCAAGATCGGGAAAGGGCGTGCCGGATGGGCCGATGTCTCCAACACCACTGAGGAGGAAAGGTGCCGGTCGCGGAAAACTGCACGGAATAAATGAGCATCCGTGCGAAAATCCAGTTCTGCTGAGTATGCTCGATGGCCAACGCGGTCAGGCCCATCGCGAACGAACTATTGCCGAGCAAGTAATGCATAAGGTGCAGGGCTGGAATTTCACGGCTGGTCAAAGTGCCGGCGATCAGTGGCGCGAAGAACGTTGCCAGGGGAGGGAATGAAAAGATCACCGGCACGCGCTGCGAGTTGAACGAACCAATCGCACCCGATTTCACCCTCAAAGCAGCCGATAAAAAATCTGTTAAACCGAGATTCTTAACTTCATAATAAACTGTTATATAATGGGATGAAGTGACTTTTTCAGGTTTACGTTGAATGAAGCGGGACTTGTGATCCGGCCGAGCGCACGAGAGTTGAAGAGGGATGAGAGACATTTCGGTTTTTCTACCTAACTATAACTATGAAAAAAACACACACTCGCAGACAGCTCGTTTTAACCTTGGCCGCCGCTATGGGCATCGCCACCGCCCACGCTGCTGACGGCACTTGGGGTGTCGATGCTAATGGCACTTGGACCACTGACACCAACTGGTCTTCGTCAACCGTAGCCGATGGCGCCACCTCCTCCGCCTTCTTCGGCTCGACCAATGGCACCGATAATACCCAGGAACTCGCCGGCAACCGCATCGTAACTCTTTCGGCCCCGCAAGCCATCGGCAGTCTTTTCTTCGGCGATATCACCGCTAATGCACCCGCGGCAACTTGGACCGTAACCGGCTCCACCTTGACCTTGGGTGACGGAGTCGCCGTGGGCGCGTCCACGATAGGCGTTACGGGCTTCGCGGGCACGACCACGATCAACTCCAATTTAGCAGGAACCAACAGCTTGGTAAAGACGGGCGCAGGCGCCCTTGCCCTTGGGGGGAGCAATACTTACTCAGGCGGAACCACCCTGAGTAACGGAAGTTTATTTGTAAACAGTAGCGCCGCGCTTGGTAGCGGTACAGTGACGCTCAGCGCCCCGGGGGGGGGGATATCGTTGAACAATTCGTCTGTAAATCTAGCCAATTCAATCGTCATTAACAACGCAGGTGTACCCTCAAATGGGGTAATCTTGAGTAATGCCGTAGCTACGGTCAGCGGCAATATACAAATCAACACCGGTGGCTCACATTTTTCGTCTGGCAACGCAGGCACCAGCTTAACGCTGAGTGGCACGATCACTGCGAATTCAGGCCTCACCGTTGGTCAGCGTAAAGGCACGGTCATCTACGCTGGCTCGGGTTCGTCGTTCGATACACTGCAACTCAACCCCGGTGCGAGCATGACAGCCAAAATCGGGGCCAATAATGGTTTGGCGACCAATGCGATCATCGACATGGGAAATAATGGTACTGCCGTTCTGACTTTTGATTTAGCCGGGTTTAATCAGAGCTTGAGAGGGATCAAGGCCACCGGCACCAGCGCCAACTCTATCGTCACCAACACTGGAGCCTCCGCCTCGACCCTGACCTTGACCGGCGCCGCCGCCTCGACCTTTGGCGGCGTCATCCGGAATGGCAGCGGCACTGTCGCCCTCGTGGTCAACGGCGGCAATCAGACCCTCTCCGGTACCAATACCTACACCGGCGGCACCAGCATTACCTCGGGCACCTTGGCCTTGTCCGGTAGCGGTGCGATTAACAGCTCCGCTCTTGCAGTGAGCAGTGGGGCGATATTTCGAAACGCCAGCTCGGTTGGTTTCAGCAACTCCCTCACGGTCACCGAAGGTTCACTCTTTACCGGAACGACTGCCAACTTCACCCCGACGAGCCTGACCATTTCGGCTACTCTCGCAGATGGGTTTAGCGGCATTGACTTCGTTTCCTCGCTGACCAAGGCAGGCCTCTTGACGGTCAACCTCGGTAGCACGGAGGTGGGTACGTATAACCTGATCAGTAGCGCTACCGATGGAGCGTTCGCATCGGTTACGATCTCGGGAACGGCCTTGGCCTCGTCCGACGGCGGTGCGAGCTTCACGGGTAACGACGGCGCATTTACGTACACGTTTACGAATAGCGCTAATTCGCTTGCGATTTCGGCGGTTCCCGAGCCGGCGACCTATGCGGCGCTGGCAGGGCTGGGTATGCTTGCCTTTGCAGTTTATCGACGCAGGACCTCCGTCAAGGCTACGTGAGGCCCTCAGCCAAGCCACTCCTGTTCGCCTAATGGCTTATGGGAGTGGCTTTTGAGTTTATCCCGAGCGCAAAAATAAAGCGCTTTTCCTTCCGTTGAAGGTGCTTTTCGACTGGGCAATCAATCGGCACGTCCGCAACCTCTCTACCGCCCCCGGCTTTTGCCTTGAGTTTCAACCCCGCCTGACGCGTCGCCTATCCCACCGCAACGACCGTCGACACAGTCTTTCACCCCCAACCACCATGCTTGCCTCCGCCGATTCCAAGTCCGCCATCGGCCTGATTCCTTGCGCGGTCAATGGTTCGCCGCTGAGCCGGTGGGTCAAGGGCGGCGACCTTTATCAAGCGGCGGTGAGCCGGGCGAAAGAGGCGGCGTCGGTCGGTCAGCTCAAAGGTATTTTGTGGCACCAAGGCGAGAGCGACAGCAAAAACGCCGACGACGCTAAATCCTATGAAGTGCGCCTGACCCAGATGTTTAAGGATATTCGTTCTGACTTGGGGCAACCCGATCTGCCTATCGTCGTTGGGCAACTCGGCGAGTTTGTCCAACGACGTTACGTCGAGATTGTGCGGACCGCCCTGACGCACCTTCCGGCGAACCTGCCGCGCGTAGGTTTTGCCGACTCCAAGGGACTTGGACACAAAGGCGATTCCCTCCATTTTTCGGCGGAGGCCGAACAGGAATTGGGCCGCCGCTATGCCGCCGCGCTCAAGGCGATCCCTTAATCGGGCGGTCCGCCCTTTTTACGCTGAACCACTTCTGAAACTAAGCTCCCCCTCGTGCTGCCAGACCGTTTCGCCCTTTCGCACCAGGAATAATCTCGGATATTTACCATGAAACACCCCCTGCGCATCGCCTTCATACTGTTCACAACCGTCCTGTCCATGTGGTCCATACCTGCCGGCTATAACCCGCCGGCCTCGGCTTCGCTGGAGCTCAACTTCAACCCCGGTTGGCGCGTGGCCCAGGGGAGTTTCCCGGTCGAGGGCGTGGATGATTCCGCCTGGGAAAGAGTCTCCACGCCGCACACCTACCACGAGCGTCAGGCCTATCAAGGCTTGAAAAAGGGCCTGCGCGACCTTGGGGCGTTCACTTACCGCAAGCACTTCACAGTGCCCGCCGACTACGCCGGGCGTAAGCTGGTGGTCGAGTTCCAAGGCATCCGCCAGCGCGGCCAGTTTTACCTCAACGGTCACTTGCTCGGTCGTCACTCCGACGGCGTTACCGTTTTCGGCTACGACCTGACTCCCTACGTGAAATTCGGCGCGGAAAACACCCTGCACGCCGAGATCGATTGCAACGACAAGGAGTTCGGCACCGACACCGCGATGTGCTGGTTTTTCCCCGGCTTCAATTCGCTCTACGGCGGCATTTGCCGCAACGTCACCCTGCGCGTTTTGCCTAAGGTCCATGCCACCTTGCCGCTCTACTCCTCGTTCAAGACCGAGGGCACCTACGTTTACGCCGAAAACATCTCCACCGAAAAACGCACCGCCGACATCGGCGTCGAGGTGCAGGTGCGCAACGACGAGTCCGCCGCCCGCGAGGTTTCCTGCCGCGTAGTGGTGGTGGATCGCGATGGCGTCGAAGTCGCGACTTACACCGGTGGCCAGACCATCGCCCCGGGGGTGAACCACACTTTCGTTTTTAACCAAAACGTCGGCGGCCTACACTTTTGGCAGCCCGGCCATCCCTACCTCTACGACGTTTATACCATTGTCACCGCCGCGCCTGGAGCCGCACCCGACGTGCGCCGCATCCAGACCGGCTTTCGCAAGATCGAGGTGCGTGGCGCGGAGTTTTTTCTCAACAACCGCGTGCTCATGACCCACGGCTACAGCCCGCGCAGCCAGAACGAGTGGCCCGCCGTCGGCAATTCCTACCCCGACTGGCTTCACGACTACTCCAACGGCATGATGGTCGAGGGCCATGCCACCATCGTGCGCTGGGAACACACCATGCCTTCCCCGCAGGACATCATGTCCTGCGACCGCGTGGGCATGATGCAAATCATGCCCGCCGCCGACCGCGAAAACGACTCCGTTGGCCGCGAGTGGGAGATGCGCACCGAGATCATGCGCGACACGATCATCTACGCCCGTAACAACCCCAGCATCGTCCTCTGGGAGGCGGCCAACAACGTGCTCACGCCCGCCCACACCCAGGAGATGATCGACCTGCGCGACCGCTGGGATCCTCGCGGCTACCGGCGTCCCATGGGCGGCCGTTCCGAGGGCAAAGAGTGGGTTTCCTGGATGTACGGTGTGCGCAAAGAAAAGCACCGCCTGTCGGTGGACACCGAGTTCATGCGCGACGAAGGCCCGCGCCGCTGGTGGGACCGCTGGTCCCCTCCCTACCTCAACACCAAGGGCGACTGGAAGCTGGTGGACAACGCCGGCGGCTGGAACCGCAACCAGGACAACATGTGCCTGATCCAAGCCATCGTTTACGAACAGTATTACAATGCCCGCCCCGGCACCGGCGAGGCGGTCTGCAATGGCGGCACCCAGATCTTTTTCGCCGATTCCGATAGCTTCACCCGCAGCGTCGATACCTTCCGGCGCAGCGGTCCGGTCGATGGCATGCGCATCCCCAAGGACGCCTACATCCACAACCAGACCATGTGGAGCAACACCCCCGAACTCTGGACCGAGGGCAAACCCGCCGTTTTCCTGCCCGGCCACTGGAACTACCCCGCCGGTACCCGCAAGCCCATGTATGTCTTCGTGAGCCCCGGCGTGGATAAAGTCGCGCTCCTGCTCAACGGCCAGCCGGTGCCCGCCGCTCCGGTGCGCACCAACACCTTCCAATTCACCTTCCCCGAGGTCGAGTGGGCGCCCGGCAAAATCGAGGCCATCGGCTACGACGCCGCCGGCCGCGAACTCGCCCGCTGGTCCCACGAAACCGCCGGCGAACCCGCCGCCCTGCGCCTGAGCGTCATCCAAGGTCCGACCGGCTGGCGCGCCAACGGCTCCGATCTGGTGCTGGTGCAAACCGAGACCGTCGATGCCCAGGGTCGCCGCTGCCCGCTGGCCCAGAATTTGGTCAACTACACGTTCACCGGCCCGGTGGTCTGGCGCGGCGGCATCTGGGAGGAAAACGTCGCCAAATACGCGAACCTCACCGAACTGCCCGTGCTTAACGGCGTGCACCGCGTTTTCCTGCGCTCGACCGAGACCGCCGGTCGCGTGACCCTCACCGCGACCGCGCCCGGACTGCCACCCGCGACCCTCACCCTCGACGCCCGCCCGGTCGCCATCGCCCACGGGGCGACGGCCGAGATGCCCGCCATCGGTGCCCCTCTTTTCAAGGCGGGTCCCGCGCGCTACGGCCCCGACCTGCCGCCCCCACCCGCGCCTCCGGTCGGCTGGGACGCACCCGACGCATCCACTGCGCTCTCGGCGGATGGCAAATTGGTCAACGGCCTCACTACCGCCTTCCCCCAGGGTGCGACCCTAGTTAGCGGTGGAGCCAAGGACGGCGCGGTGATTTACAAAGACCGCCCGTGGGTTTTCGCCGGCCTGCCCGCCTACCTCGTGGGCGCGGATTACCTGCAAGTCGCCAACGACGACGCCGGCACCTCGGCGGGCGAAGGCGTGGTGTTTAAAATTGGCGCGGTCGGCCGGGTCTATGTCGCCTACGACGACGGCAACGTGCAGTTCCCCGCCGTCAGCAGTCCGACCCCGATCAAGAAAACCAAAGACAAGCTCACCATCAACGGCCGCCCGCACACGATCTACCGCAGCGGCGATATGAACGGCGGCGAGTTGACCTACCTCGGCACCAACAGCTGGACGGAGCAGGCCCCGGCCGGCCTCAACAACTACGTGGTCTTCGTCACGACGGAAAAACCCATCATCGGAACCGCGCCTTAATTGCCCTCCACCCGGAGTCCGCCCCCGTCCCCCCCCGGCGGACTCCTCTCGCCACCCCATATAAAACACGGCTCCGTCAAGAACATGCCTCATCCTCCAGCTCCCACATGCCCGCCGATGCCCCACCAGTCGGAAGCCAGCGAACTTCCCCAGTCCAACTACCGGTGGGTGATCTGCGCCCTGCTGTTTTTCGCCACCACCATCAATTATGTGGACCGGCAGATTCTGTCCCTGCTCAAGCCTATCCTGGACAATGAGCTGCACTGGACCAACGCGCAATTTGGCTGGGTCAACGCGCTCTTCCAGGGCGCCTACGCCTTTAGTTATCTGTTCTTCGGTTGGTTCATCGACCGCTGCGGGATCAAGATCGGCTACGCGGTTTCGATTGCCGCGTGGAGCTTGGCGGCGGCCGCCCATGCGTTGGCCAACACCATTGGCGGCTTTGCCGTGGCGCGGGTGGCGTTGGGCTTGGGCGAGGGCGGCAACTTCCCTGGGGCGATCAAAGCCGTCTCCGTGTGGTTCGCTAAAAAGGACCGCGTGCTGGCCACCACCCTGTTCAACTCCGGCTCCAATGTCGGCGCCCTGATTGCACCGGCCTTGGTGCCGCCGTTTGCCCTGGCTTACGGCTGGCACGCCGCCTTTATCGCCGCCGGTGCCGCCGGCTTTTTGTGGCTGATCGCTTGGTTTGTCTACTTCCGCGATCCCACCGAAAAGGCCCTCGCCGCCACCGGACCGGGCGGCGAGCCCACCGCGCCCGAACCCAAGCTACCGTGGAAAGCCCTGCTGCGCTACCGCCAGACTTGGGCGTTTGTGGGCGCCAAGTTTTTGACCGATCCGGTCTGGTGGTTCCTGCTGATCTGGCTACCTGACTATTTTAAAAAAACCCGCGGCCTCGACCTCAAGACCATGGGGCTGCCCCTAGTGGTCATTTATGCGGTCGTCACGGTGCTCAGTGTCGCCTGCGGCTTTCTCACCTCGCGGTTGGCGCGCCGTTTCACCTCACTGACGTCCCTGCGCCGCACTGCGCTGCTCACCTTTGCCTGCACCGTGGTGCCGATCGGCTTTATCGGCCATTTCGATCTCTGGACGGCCGTCCTCGTCATCGGAATCGCCGGGGCCGCCCACCAGGCTTGGTCGGCGACCCTGATGACAACCGTCTCCGACGTATTCCCTAAAAGCGCGGTCGCCTCTGTCATCGGCTTGGGCGGGTTCGTCGGCTGTTTCGGTGGCATGCTGTTTCCGGTGATCTGCGGCCAGGTCCTCGATGCGTTCACCGCGTCGGGGAATGTGACTCAGGGATACGGGGTGCTGTTCACCTGCGCGTCCCTGGCCTACCTCATCGCCTACGCGCTCAACCGCTACCTCTGCCCGTCGTTTGCGCCAATGGCCGAATTCCCCACGCCACTGGCCACCGCATCCCGCTAACAGCCGGCAAGCTCGGGCCCCAATTCTCAGCGAACGACCCGCGCCCCCTTTTTTCATGTCAAATTCCTCCTTATTTCAGCTCACCGACAAGGTAATCGTCGTCACGGGTGCCACCGGCGCCCTGGCCGGCTCGGCCGCCGATTATCTCGCCACCCAAGGAGCGCGTGTGGCCTACGTCGGCCGCACCCAATCCAAGCTCGCCGCCGCCCTGGCCATGGCCCGCACCCTCGCCCCTGGCGCGGAGATCCTCGGCCTGTTGGCCGATGTCAACGACCGCCCCTCGCTGGAGCGCGCCCGCGACACCGTGCTGGCCCAGTGGGGCCGGGTGGACGCCCTCATCAACGGGGCCGGCGGCAACCAGCCCGGCGCCACCATTCCCCCCGACAAGTCCTTCACGGACTTGGACTTTAACGCCTTCCGCGAAGTGGTGGACCTGAACCTCGGGGGCACCGTGCTGCCTACCCTCGTGTTCACCCCGGCGCTCATAGCCGCCGGTTCGGCCAGCGTGATCAACTACTCGTCGGCGTCCGCCACCCGCGCCATCACCCGGGTAGTGGGCTACTCGGCCGCCAAGGCCGCGGTGGAAAACTTCACCCGCTGGCTGGCGGTGGAATTGGGTCGCCACACCGGCGGCGGGGTTCGCGTTAATGCCTTGGTGCCCGGCTTTTTCCTCGGCGAGCAAAACCGCCGCCTGCTCACCAACGCCGACGGCTCGCTCACCGCCCGGGGCGAAACCATCATTCGCCAGACCCCCTTCGGCCGCTTTGGCGAAGCCGTCGAGCTTCACGGCGCCATCCACTTCCTGCTGGCCGATGCCTCCCGGTTTGTGACCGGCACGACCGTGGTGGTGGACGGCGGGTTCGGCGCCTTCTCCGGGGTTTAACCGGTCCCGGATTCCGCACCCCGCGTCGCCCTGCCAGCCCATTCATTCTCCCGCCTGCTACCCGCCCATGAAACCCCGCTCGCTTCCGCTGCTCGAAGAATCCTTCCGCTGGTTTGGTCCGGCCGACCCGGTGCCCCTCGCTTACCTGCGCCACGCCGGGGCCACCGCCGTGTTCACCTCGCTGCACGACATTCCCTACGGCGAAGTCTGGCCCCGCGCGGCCATTCGCGCTCGCCTCGACCAGCTCGCCGCAGCCGGCCTGCGTTGGACCGCCGTCGAATCGGTGCCCGTGCATGAGGACATCAAAACCGGCTCCGGCGATCTGGCCGGCCTGCTGGCCAACTACGCCACCACCCTGCGCCACCTCGCGGCCGAAGGCGTGACCACCGTCATCTATAACTTCATGCCCGTGCTCGACTGGGTGCGCACCGACATGCGCCACGTCTTGCCCGACGGCACCGAATGCCTGCGTTACGATCCGGTGAAATTTGCCGCCTTCGAGCTCCACGCCCTCCAGCGCCCCGGTGCCGAAGCCGATTTCACCCCCGAGCAAATCGTCGCCGCCGGCCAGTGGTGGGGCAGCTTGGACGACGCCGCCCGCGCCGCCTTTATCCGCGACATCACCGACGTGTTTCCCGGCTGTAAACTCGGGTTGACCCTCGACGATATCCGCGCCCGCCTGGCCCGTTACGCCCACATCGGCCCGGCGGAACTGCGCGCCAACCTCGCCCGCTTTCTCAACGCCATCGTGCCCGTGGCGACCGAGCTCGGCGTTCGCCTGGCGGTGCATCCCGACGACCCGCCCTTCCCGGTGCTTGGGCTGCCGCGGATCGTCTCCACGGCCGATGACGTGGCCTCGCTCTTTGCCCTGGCCGACGACCCCGCCAACGGCCTGTGTTTTTGCTCCGGCTCCTTTGGGGCCCGTCCCGACAACGACCTGGTCTCGATGGTTCGCCGCTTCGCCCCGCGCATCCACGCCGTGCACCTGCGCGCCACCCGCCGCGAAGCTTCGGGTGCTTTTTATGAAGCCGACCACCTCGACGGCGACGTGGACATGCCGGCGCTGCTGCGCGAGTTGTTAAACGAACAAGACCGCCGCCAAGCCGCCGGCCGCGCCGACTGGTGCCTGCCGCTGCGCCCGGACCATGGGCACACCATGATGCAAGACCTCACTGATTATAAGCCGCTGACTCCGGGCTATTCGGCCATCGGGCGCATGCGCGGCCTGGCCGAACTGCGCGGGGTCATGCACGGTCTGCGCGCAGCCGAGCGACACTCCGCTATATAGACTACGTGGATAGAATAACGGAATGGGATAAAACCCAATGCCGTTAAGAAATCACTACGCATACCTTATTTGTATTAATAAAAAAATGCACTCGTTTATCCAGGTAGCGGACTGCCCCCTCAGCCCGAGCCACGATCCTGGCAAAGCGTTGAATTCAATAAGTTTTCATTTCAATAAATCGTAACCTGCCAGACACTAATATTTAAATAGTATGTCCCCACACGTTCGCACTTTTCATTTCATTACTTTTCTCTTGTTGATGAGTTCGACTCATGCCGCTGACACCAAAATTTGGTTTACAAAACCCGCTGTAAGCTGGGAAAATGAGGCGCTGCCGATAGGTAATGGGCGCCTCGGCGCGATGATATTTGGCGGAGTCGAACGCGAACGCATCCAGTTCAACGAGGATACACTGTGGATCGGCGACGAATCTGATACCGGTGCTTACCAATCTTTTGGCGATCTATTTCTCGACATCGACGCCAAACCAGCGACTGATTATAGGCGTGAACTCGACCTTGGTCGAGCAGTGCACACCGTTACCTACCGAAGCGACGAAGTAAATTATAAGCGCGAGTACTTTGCGAGCAACCCTGCGGGTGTGATGGTATTCCGCTTCACGGCAGATAAGCGTGGCTCGCTGAGCGGCTCGATCAGTCTGGCGGATGCCCACAAGGGTACAGCGATCGTGGATAGTGATGGAATGACGATCAAGGGAAGTTTGGACGGCTATGTGCATAGCCTTTCAAAAAATCGCACCGATTATGACATCGAACTGGATTATGAAGCTCGTGCACTGGTTCGGCACACGGGCGGCGCCCTTCAGGTCAGCGATGGAAAGATTACTTTTAAGGATGTGGACGACCTGACTATTTATCTGGACGCTGGCACTGATTATATCAATCAGCGCGTGCAGAAATGGCGCGGCGAACACCCGCACCGCGCTATCATCGATCGACTTCATAAGGCCGCTGCCGTAAAGTATGATGATTTGCTTAACGCCCACGTAAAGGACTATAAAGCTCTTTTCGAGCGAGTTACTGTTAATGTCGGGAAAAACGCTCCCGAGTTATTAAAACTACCCACCGATCAACGGCTCAATGCTTACCGAGGCGGCGAAAGGTCTGAAATAAAAGGCTCTATCTACGACGGCCATGCTGACAACCCCTCGCGCCAGGGTGCACCCGATCCCGGGCTTGAGGTAATGTTATTTCAATTTGCCCGCTATTTAATGATTTCCTGTTCACGTCCCGGGGATTTGCCGGCAAATCTTCAAGGTATCTGGAATCACAGTAATAATCCGATGTGGCGTTCGGATTACCATGCGAACGTAAACTTGCAGATGAATTACTGGTTTGTCGATGCAGCCAATATGGGTGAAACATTTCAGCCTTTCGCCGAGTGGCTGCATTCCGTGATTCCTGTACGTCGTGAAGAGACCAAAAGGGAACTCGGTTTACGCGGCTGGGCTACTCGTTGGGAAAATGGCATTTTTGGCGGCGCGACTTGTCCCTGGAGTATGGGTGATGCCGCGTGGCTCGCGCAGAATCTCTGGGACCATTATTCTTTTAGCAAAGATATCAATTACCTGAAAACGCGCGCCTATCCAGTCTTGAAGGAACTTTGTGAGTTTTGGGAGGATTCGTTACGGGTGGGACCCGATGGCAAACTCGTGGGGCCTCCAAGTAAATCTCCGGAACACGGACCCGTGGTCTCCGGTAATTCTTATGAACAGCAATTGGTTTATGATTTATTCACGAATTATATCGAGGCAACGAAAGAACTCGGGGTTGATGAAGAATACCGCGCTAAAATAGAGAATCTACGCTCCCGTTTACTTGGCCCTAAAATCGGCAAATGGGGCCAGCTTCAAGAGTGGGCCGAAGATATCGATGACCCCAAAGATAAGCACCGCCATTTCTCCCACATGATTGCCGTGTATCCCGGTCGCCAGATTTCGCCCATTACTACTCCTGAACTGGCCGAAGCCGCAAGGGTTTCCATGAATGCACGTGGAGACGAGTCCACCGGTTGGAGTCGTGCTTGGAAAGTGTGTGTGTGGGCACGTCTCCATGATGGTGATCGCGCACACAGCATCCTGCGCGGCATGGTGAGAACGTCGTTTACGCCTAATCTCTTGGCCACGCACCCGCCTTTCCAGATTGACGCAAATTTCGGCTATGCGGCCGGCTTCTGTGAGCTGTTGTTGCAGAGCCACGCCGGGGCAGTGCATTTACTTCCCTCCCTGCCAAAATCCTGGGCATCAGGTTCCGTCAAAGGATTGCGCTCCCGTGGTAATATTACGGTGGATATGGAGTGGAAGGAGGGTAAAGTGACCCACTACCGCATCTTTTCGCCTGAACCACGTTCAATATCGGTTATTATAAACGGCGAAACCAAGACCATACTCCCTGAGTTATCGCGATTATGAAGCATTTCGGGGACTGGCGCCAATCCACACTGATCCGTACCAGGCGCTACAGCGATTAACGTTGGGCAAAAACATGGAAAAATATCTGATAATTTTGATGCTGGTCAGTGTCGTTTGTTCTCTAGCGTGGGCTAATTGGCCCGCAAGTAGATTGCCAAGCGGAATCATGGCTGACCGTATAGTAGTCGAGAAATCAAAACGGCCCCTGACGCTCATCAAGAAGAACGCGTTTGTCACGAATTGTGCGCCGGGCAGCACGCTCCTCGCCAAGCGCGTTCATCACTGGGGGCCAGGAAATGGGGGCAGGCCGTTCTCTGTTTTTTTGGAGCCCCCAAAAAAATCAACCAACAAAAAGCGGCCTGTCTCCATAGAATTTATTGTTTGCGCGAAGCCGAGCGCGACTCCCTTAAATAGACCGCGGATAGAAAAAGAAATGGGGTAACCCCCGACACCGTTAAGAAAATAACCTCAGATAACATATTTATACCAACAGCCCCAAAGATTCAGACTTTTACCCACAGATGTCACAGATACGAACCGGATATATAAGACAGCAGTGTCGATGTACCGGGGGCTTTTTATCCGGTATTTATCTGTGACATCTGTGGTATAAACTCCGATTCTTGAAGTCAGCCTTATCACAGGCTGTTGGTATTATACGCAGTTTTTTTAGAACCTTTAGAAACGCAGGTTTAGACCGATCCCTTAGCTCCAATCCCACCCCATGAAAAATAGCTTCCCCCAATCATCCCGGCTGACGGTTTCCGCCTTCGTGTGCTGCACCCTGTGGGCGACCGTGCTCACGGGCAGCTACGCAATCGCAGCCCCGGCGGCGGTTACCGAGGCCAACCCGCAGCCGGCTGGTGCCGACTGCGAGCCTGCGCTGCGCGCCCGTTTCGCCCGGCCAGCAGGCACCCCGCCGTATTCGGCCGACGCACCCACCTATGCCACGGCTTATACCGACGCCGAAATCGCCGGCCAGCGCCAGCGCGGCAGCGACTTCCGGCAGGGGCTGCTGGCGGCCATCGCTGCCAAACAAACCACTTACACGGTAGCTCCCGGTGTTTACCGGTTGTCTGGCGGCGAGCTTCGACTCGATAAGGTGGAAAACCTCGTGATAGACTGCAAGGATGTGACGTTTATCACCGAGGATACGGGTAAAGGCATCAACCTGATCAGTTTCAACGCATGCAAAGATATTACCCTGCGCGGTCCGGCGGTTTGGGATACCGCACACCTGCCTTTCAGCCAAGGCCGGGTGCTTGCCGTCGATCCCGCAGGCTTAAGCGTTGATCTGGACATGCCCCCCGGCTACGCGCTGTCCGCCCAGAAACAGGGCCCATCCCGCTACCACGTCTTCGATGCCAGCGGCCGTTTGCTAACCTGGGCGCAACAAAGCTTTCAAAGCATCGCCCTGCTTAAAGAACGCACCCTGCGCGTTTCGCTAAAAAGGCCCTCAATGGTGCCTCTCGCTCCCGGGCAGGTCGTCGCCTTGGAAGTAGGCCGCGGCAGTCTGGCGTCTTATAATAATTGCGAAAACATGACCGTTGCCGATTTCACCATCCATACCGGCGTGGCCCACCTTTACGAACGCGGCACCCGCGGCTTTAGCAAACAGCTCAACATTCGCTGCGTCACCCCAGCCGGCACCAACCGGCTCATTGCCGGCCAGCCGATCCAGCACGCACTCAAAAACGGCACCTTGACCTATGACGGCTGCGAGTTCGGCGTCGGCTGGGACGACGGCATCAACCTGATGGGCAAGTTTCACCTCGTGGCCCGCCAGCAATCCCCGCGCAAACTGATTGTCACCCAAGGGATCGACGCGGGGAGCGAGCTCCATTTTTACAGTTTTGAACGCTTCGATTCTCTCGCTAGTGCCAAGGTCGTGCAAGTAACCAATGAGGTCGATGACGTTCTTGAAAAGGAACTTGTAGACTTCCTTCGCACCCAACGCATGCACAAGCCGACCAAGATGAACCTCGCCCGTATCACGCTCGACCGCGATGTACAAATCCCGGCCCACGCAGTCATCGATTGCTCGACGTCCTGGGCCGACGAGGTGATCGTGCGCAACTGCTACTTCCACGACGCCAACGCCCAGATTCTCCTGCTCCAAGGAGCGAAAAAGGGCTTGGTTGAAAACAACCTGCTGGAACGCAGCGCCGGGGCGGCCATCCATGTCGGCTTCAGCATGTACTGGTTGGAGGGGCCGATCCCGGGGAATTTTGTGATTCGCAACAACGTGATCCGCGACAATCCGGTTAACTTTCCGACCCCACGAGCCACCCCCGGATCGATCGCTATCGTCGGCGGGACGCCCCAGCCGTCGAAGGGCCGCTTTATCCGCAATATTCTCATCGAAAACAACACGATCATTAACCCCTCTTGCGCCGGCATCTACGTGCGCAATGCGGATCAGGTGACCATCCGCCACAACCGCTTCATCTGCAGGGCTAAGCCAGCTCTGACCGATGACCGCGGCCAGCCGCTTGCATCGGCCCCCATCGATTTGGATTCCGTCAGCCAGACCATTGTTAGCGACAACACCTTTGAAGTCGGGCCATTTTTGGGGGCCGTGCCTGTCAAGTTGGGTACCGACGTGGACCGTGTAACTGTAACGAACAACCGGCTGCGCCCGATAGGGCACCCAGAAGTGATTTCACCCGGCAAGACGCAGGTAGCCACTCCCGCGCTTAAGTAACGGCTACTCTGTGTCGATATACTAAAACCCCGTTTTTGCCACGTGTATTGCCTATGTTTTTAGTTCCTCAGTCCTCCTGTCGCCCGCGAAGGCTTGCCAGCACCATCACGCGTCCAGCCCGCGGTGGGTTTGCCCTGATTATCACCATCTTGCTGATGTCGCTCTTGGTGCTCATCATGGTGTCATTTGCCTCGCTGACCCGGGTTGAAACCCAAATAGCAGCCAACCAACAGCGCATGGAAAAAGCGCGGCAAAACGCCCTCTTTGGGCTCCAAGTGGCCATGGGCCAATTGCAGAAATACGCCGGGCCAGACCAACGAGTGACGGCCCGCGCCGAGCTGACTGCGACCGCAACCAACCCCTATTACACCGGAGTCTGGGATGCCGCTGCAGCTGCCACCGCCGCAGGTGACGCCCGTACGCGCACCGCCACTCTCGAAGCCGCCGGCCAGCTCAATCCCGTCTCCCCGAGCGTATGGTTGGTCAGCGGCAACGAAGTCACTCCCACGGCGATCAATCACAACTCCTTGAGTTCGGCCATGCGCGAGCCGGTCACTTTGGTCAAAGCCACTGGAACTGGTGTCATTGGCCAAGTGGTCGTACCCAAGGTCCAACTCACCAGCAATCAAGTTCCCGGCTACAGCGGCCCGCAACCGATCGGCAACTATGCTTACTGGGTGGGCGATGAAGGCGTAAAGGCCAAGCTGTCGGTCGTCGATCCCTACACGCCCCGTCCCGCGGTGGCCAATGCTCCCGAGTTCACCCCCACCAGTCTGCAAACTTACTACCGGGGCGTTTCCGCGCAGCGCTTCGGCATTGAAGCCGTCGACGATGGCACCGCTACGGCCACCCTAGGCACCCGCTACAACCCCACGGCTAACACCACAGACTCCGCTATTTTGCTGCGGGATTTAAATAAAATTATCAGCTATTCCTCCGCCAACTTCGCGAGCTTTGATCAGGCGACTTTGCGTGCCCGATTTCACGATCTCACCGTGCACAGCAACGGGCTGCTCACCAACACCGCTGCGGGCGGCCTGCGCCGTGACCTCAGTTGGCACTTCGCCCAACCCGACGCCACCGACGGTCTGGACAAAACCAGTCTGCTCTATCTAACCGAGCAGGCAAATTATCCCGCAAAAAGCTCTTCGATAAACCCCAAGTGGCAGGCCTTGAAGGCCTATTACAATACCCCGGTGATCAACGGAGCCACCGATGTAGTCATGTCCTCAGCGAGCAACGCCGCCCATCCGATCCATCCTATTGTTTTACAGGCGCGGTTTTTCTTTGGCTGTAGTTCGGACCCATCGGGCACATATCTCAATGCGCGAGTGGCTTTTGTTATCGCCAATCCCTATAATGTTACGCTGAATGTTCAGCCGATTC
>CAMBUJ010000026.1 GCA_945871005.1 Opitutus sp. GAS368
GCAGACAAATGGGAGCAAAACATCGCCGGTAAATTCTTCGTCGATCAGCAATGCATCGACTGCGACCTCTGCCGCGAAACCGCACCGGAGTTTTTCAGCCGCCACGATGAGGGCGGTTATTCTTACGTCCACAAGCAGCCGGTGACCGAGGATGATGTCGCCCTGTGCATGGAAGCCCTCGAGGGCTGCCCGGTTGAGGCCATCGGCAACGACGGCGACGCCTAATTCGTCCACGCGGTCCGCTTCCCCCCCCGCTTTTAAAGCCCGCCTTCACCGGCGGGCTTTTTTCATGGCCGTTTGCGGCAGGACGGGGCGGGCGGGGGGCTGTGTAGCGGAACGACGGGATTGTTGCGTAGCGGGACGACGGAGTCGTTTCGATCGGGGGCGGGAAGGCCAATTTTTAGCACCCGATAGTATAATGGAATAACGCAAAGGCGTCGTGCGCGCCGCCCTTGTTAACATCATCGGGATTGCTGGCTAACAATGGGCTTGTTTTGCCCCGCCGCCGCTCCTTATCGTCATCTCAACCGCGTCGCCTCATGACTCCCGCCAACCCCACTACCGCCGCCACCGTTGAGGTCGATCGGCGCCATGTGTGGCACCCGTTTAGTCAGATGCGCGAATACGCCTCCCTGCCTCCCGTGGTCATCGCCTCGGGCCGCGGCGGCTGGCTAACCGATACCGAGGGCCGCACCTACCTCGACGGCAACGCCTCGATCTGGACCAACGTCCACGGTCACAACGACCCCGATCTCAACGCCGCCCTGAGCGACCAACTCGGCCGCGTGGCCCACGCCACCTTGCTCGGTCTCGCCCACGCCCCTGGCGCCGACTTGGCCGCCGAGCTGGTTAGCCTCGCCCCGTGCGGGCTCGACCATGTGTTTTACACCGACAACGGCTCCGGCGCGGTCGAGGTCGCCCTCAAGCAGTCGTTCCAATTTTGGCAACTGGCCGGGCGCCCCGAAAAGCGTGGCGTCATCGGCATGGCCGGCGGCTACCATGGCGACACCTTTGGCACCATGGCGGTGGGCGACAGCGGTTTTTTCCACGACCGTTTCCGCCCCTGGTGTTTTGCCGCCGACCACTTTCCGGCCCCCGCCGCCGGCGACGCCAGCGCGAGCCTGACCGCGCTCGACGCGCTGTTGGCGGCCAAAGCTGCCACGACCGCCTGCCTGATCCTCGAGCCGTCCGTGCAGGGCGCGGCCGGCATGCGCCTGCAACCGCCTGGTTTTGTCCGCGCGGTGGCCGAACTGTGCCGGGCCCACGGGGTGCACCTGATCATGGACGAGGTGTTTGTCGGCTTCGGCCGCCTCGGGCCGATGCTGGTCTGCGCCGACGAAGGCGTGACGCCCGATTTTCTCTGCCTGGCCAAGGGGCTGACCGGCGGTTACCTGCCGCTCGCCGCCACCCTGGTGCGCGGCGAAATTTACGACGCGTTTTTAGGCACCTACGAAAGCCGCCGGGCGTTTTTCCATGGGCACACCTTTACCGGCAACCCGCTGGCGGCGGCGGTGGCGTTGGCCAACATCCGCAAACTGCGCCCGCTGATCGACACCGGCGTGATCGCCGAGCGCGCCGCAATTTTCGGGCGGCTGCTGGCCGAGGCCTTCGCCGGGCATCCGCACGTAGCGGGGTTGCGCCAGCGCGGGCTGACCGCCGCCCTCGACCTCGCGCCGGCCGGCGGCGGCGAGTATCCGGTAGCGTTGCGCGCCGGCTTGCAGGTGTGTCTGCGTGCCCGCGCTCACGGCCTGTTGCTACGCCCGCTCGGCGATTCGCTCCTGCTCGTGCCGCCGCTCTGCCTGGACCAGGCCGAGCTCGGCGAACTGGTTAACCGCACCCGTCGTGCCATCGACGACACCCTCCCTTTCCTCGTATGAACTCCACCACCACCTCGACCCTCGCAACGCCCGACCTGCTCGCCATTCGAGCCCTCTACGACCTGCCCTTCCCCGAACTGATGTTCCGCGCCATGCAGGTGCACCGCGAGCACCACGACGCGGACGCCGTGCAGCTGTGCACCCTCCAGTCGATCAAGACCGGCCGCTGCCAAGAGGATTGCAAATACTGCCCGCAATCCGCCCACCATCCCGACGCCGCGCTTATGCCCGAGCCGCTCATGGCCACCGAGCAAGTCCTCGTCGCCGCCCGCGCCGCCAAGGCCGGTGGCGCCTCCCGCTTTTGCATGGGCGCGGCCTGGCGCGAGGTGCGCGACGGCGCCCAGTTTGACTCCGTCCTCAACACCGTGCGCGGCGTGGCCGACCTCGGCCTCGAAGTGTGCTGCACCCTCGGCATGGTCCAGGAACACCAGGCCGTGCGCCTCAAGGAAGCCGGCTGCAAGGTTTACAACCACAACCTGGATACCTCGCGCGAGTTTTACCCCGAGATCATCACCACCCGCACCTACGACGACCGCCTGACCACCCTCGAAACGGTGCGCCGCGCCGGCCTCGAAGTGTGCAGCGGCGGCATCATCGGCCTGGGCGAATCCCTCGACGACCGCATCAAGCTCCTCCACGAGCTCGCCAGCCTTTCGCCGCACCCCGACTCGGTGCCGATTAACTCCCTCGTCCCCGTCGAGGGCACCCCGATGGCCGAGAACGACCCGGTCGATCCGATCGAGTTTGTCCGCGTGATCGCGGTCGCGCGTATCCTCATGCCGAAGACGATGGTGCGCCTTTCCGCCGGCCGCACCGAGATGAGCGCCGAGTTGCAGGCGATGTGTTTTATGGCCGGGGCCAACAGCATTTTCCTTGGCGAAAAACTGCTGACCACGCCCAACCCGGGCCGCGGCGAGGATTTCACCCTGTTGCGCCGCCTCGGCATGCACCCGCTCGGCGGGGAGTTCCCGGTCGCCGACGAGCGCGCCGGCGAAGACGGCACCTGGGCAAAACCGTGCACCTCTCAGGGCTGCGGCCACGACCACTCGCACGAGGGCGCCGGGCACCACCATCACCACTAAGCCCGACGCTCTGGGATTCATCCCACCACGCGCCGCATGCAGACGATTCTGATTTCCGGGGCCGACACCGGGATCGGCAAGACGCGGGTCACCGCGGCGCTGGCGCGTGCGCTGGCCGCGACCGGGGCGAGCGTGCAGATCGTCAAGCCGGTTGAAAGCGGCACGCGCGATACCGATTATCCCGGCGATGCCGAAAACGCCGCCGCCTTGGCCGGCCTGCCGGCGTCGGCCGCGGTGACGCTGCGCCGGTTTGCGGCTGCGATTAACCCGCTCGACGCCGCCGCCGCCGAGGGCGGGGCGCTCGTCTGGGACGAGCTGCTGGCTGATTACCAGCGCCTGCCGGCTTGCGATTGGCGGCTGGTTGAGGGTGCTGGCGGACTGGCTGTGCCGCTCGACGCCAGTGGCCGCGATTGGGCTGATTTTGCCCGCGCCATCGCCGCCGACGCGGTGGTGCTGGTGGTGGCCGACCGCCTCGGGGCGATTAACCAGTCCCGGCTGGTGTTGGATTACGCCCGCTCGCACGGTCTGCACGCCGGCCTTTGGCTCAATCAAGTCGACGGTGCGCCCCCGGCGGAAGTCGCCGCCTCGACCCGGGCGACCCTGGCTCGTCTCGGTCTGCCGCTCTGGGGCGAGTTGACGTATGGCGGAATTGAACTGGTGCGCCTCAATTTGCCGGCGCTGGTGAACCCGGTGGCGGCAGTGGCCGCGACCGCAACCGCGACGGCTGGGACGCCGCCTTCGCCGACCGGCCCGCTGGCCGAGCGGGTGGGTGAGCGGTTAGCGGAACGCACCCAGGCGGGCTTGCGCCGGGCGCTGCGCCTCCACGTTGAGACCGACGCGGTTTTAAATTTGTCGGGCAACGACTACCTCGCGCTTGCCCATGATCCGGTGGTGGCGGCGGCGGCGGCTCGCACTGCCTGGGACGAGGGCACTTCGGCGGCCGCCTCGCCGCTGATCACCGGTTGGCGCCGCTCCCACGCCGAGTTAAGCGCGAGCTTGTGCGCCTGGCACGGGTTTGCCCACGGGCTGATTTGGAGCAGCGGTTACGCGGCCAACGGCGGGGTGCTGGGGACTTTGCCCAAGCCCGGCGACCTGGTGCTGGCCGACCGGCTGATTCACCACAGCATGGTCGCCGGCATTTTGCGCAGCGGGGCCCGGCTGAAGCGTTATCCGCACCTCGATCTGGGCGCGCTCGAGCGCGAACTGCTCGCCGCCGAACCGGGGCGTACCGTCTTTGTGGTGACGGAAAGCGTGTTCAGCATGGACGGCGATTATCCCGATCTGCGGCGTATCGCCGAACTGCGCCGCCGTCACGGTTTTTTCTGGATTCTCGATGAAGCCCACGCGCTCGGCTGGTATGGCCAAACCGGCGCCGGTCTGGCCGAGGAGCAGGGAGTCACCGCCGACGTCGATGTGCTGGTCGGCACCTGCGGCAAAACCCTGGCCTCGGGCGGGGCTTACACCCTGTTTCACCACGAACTCTGGCGCGACACGCTGGTGAACGAGGCCGGCGAATTTATCTACTCCACCGCGTTGCCCCCACCGTCAGCGGCGGCGGCGCGGGCGGCGGTCGGGCGGGTGCGCGAGTTGGCGGTGGTCGGCCAGGCCGGCTGGAAAGCCACCTCGCAGCGCCTGCGCCAAAGCCTGCGTGACGCCGGCTGGGACGCGCCCGCCGGCGACGCTCCGATTGTGCCCATCATGATCGGCGGGGCAGCGCGCACGGTGGCGCTGGCCACGCACCTGCGGGCGGCGGGCATCAACGTGGCGGCGGTGCGCCCGCCGACCGTGCCGGAAGGCACCAGTCGGCTGCGCCTGTCGTTGCAACGCACTTTTGATGAAGCGGCGGCCAGGCGGCTGCTGGCGGCGCTGGCCGAAGGAAGGGCAGTTTTGTGAAAATCGCCTGGGTCCTTGGTTGGGCGGTGCCGCCGGCGTGGTTTGCCCCGCTCGTGCAGGCGGTCTTGCCCGACGCCGAGCACCGGTTTTTCGCGGCCACACCGGACTGGCTCGACCACCTGCGCGCTGGCGGACCGTGGGACGCGGTGGCGGGCTATTCGCTCGGCACTCTCTTGCTGTTGCAAGAGAGCGCAGCGGTGGCCCGGTTGACGCCGCGCGTCGGCCTGCTCGCGCCGGTGTTGGCGTTTGCCCAAGAGGAGGGGCTGGGTGGCAAAGTGCCGCGGGCGCAGGTGCGCTATTTGGCTCGCTGGGTACGGCGCGAGCCGGCCGCGGCGCTGGCGGATTTTTATGCCCGCGCCGGACTTGTCGGCTGCGAGGCGGGCGAGTTGCCCGTATCCGCCGAGGGGTTGCAATGGGGGCTGGAAAAACTGTCGCAAGACCGCTGCGATAAGCCGTGGCCCGCGGGCTGGTCGGGTTACGTCGGCAGCGCCGATGCGTTGCTCGACGCGCCCACCCTGACGCGGCTGCAACCGGCGATCGTTGCGGTCGATGGGGGCAGTCATCATCCGGCGGCGTTGTTGCGGGCGTGGGCGGAGGTTTTTCGATGAAGCCCGAGCCGACTTCACGCGCGCAGGTTTGCGCGAGTTTTTCGCGGGCGGCAGGCACTTACGCCGGGCACGCGACGGTCCAGCAGGCGATGGCCGACTGGCTCGCCGAGTGGCTGCCGGCGCAGCGTAGCGGCCGCGCCTTGGAATTGGGCGCAGGCACGGGAGTGTTTACCCGTAAACTGCTGCCGTGGACAGGGGCGTTGACCGCGACCGATTTGGCGGCGGCGATGTGCGAGCAAGGGCGCGCTGCGCTACCGCAGGTGGACTGGCGGGTGATGCGCGCCGAGGCGCCGGTAAGCGAACCGGCGTGCGACTGGATTTTTAGTAGCAGCATGTTGCAGTGGATGGATGATCCGGCGGCGGTGTTCGCCGCCTGGCGCGAGGTGCTGCCGATCGGCGGGCGGGTGCTGGCGGGGTTATTTGCCGCGGGCAGTTTGCCCGAACTGCGGGCGCTGACGGGGCCGGGGGCGAGTCCGCTCCACTGGCGCCCCCCGGCGGAGTGGGACGAGGCACTGGCCCTCGGTGGGCTGCGGCGGGTGCGCAGCGAGGCGGGCACGCGGGTGTTTTATCACGACACGGCGTTGGGGCTGTTGCGCAGCCTGCACGGGGTGGGCGCGGCCCCAGTGACGCAGGTTTCGGCGGGACGGCTGCGGAGCCTGTTGCGCGAGTACGAGGCGCGTCACCGCGAGGAGCGCGGCGTGCCGGCGAGCTGGGAGTTTTACCGCTTCGAGGCCGAGCGGGTGGAGTGAGGCGGGATGGGATTCCCAGTCGGATGCAGGTTGGAGGCGGAAATCGGCCAGCGGCTTTTTTCGGCCAAAGTGGTTAGCTCAACTGCAATTACCCGGCCAGCCGTACTGGCACACTCGCCCGTTCGAACTCGGCCGCAACCAGCAGGGGTTCAGGTTTAAGCCCGCGTAGGTTGCCCACCAGACAATCTGGGATGCTCTCAAGCCGCGTCGCATAGTTCGTCGCGATGTCATTGTAGTAGCCCCGCGCCAACGCGATGCGCTGCTCGGTCGTCACTAACTCACGATGCAGGGCCGCGAAGCCCTCCTGCGCCTTCAGCTCAGGGTAACGCTCGACCACCACCCGCACCTCCGCGGCTACGCCAGTAAACTCTGGCCCCGGTTGGCCCGGTTTTGTCGCCGTGGCCTGCGCGCGCACCGCCGCGAGCACACTTTGCAATTCCTTCTCATGCCGCCCAAGTCCGCTGAGCGTGGCAATGATGCCGGGCAACAAATCGTGCCGGCGCTTCAACTCCACCTCGATGAGCGACCAACCGCGCCGGACTCGCTCGCGCAGCCCGATCAGGCTGTCGTGCACGATCCACACCCAACCGAGGCCCCATGCCGCGCAAAATATCACGGCCGCTCCCGCGCAGAAAATCGGCAGGTCATCCGGCCGTTGAGCCTCCTCGAAGACCGCAAAAACCCCGGCTGGCAGTGCCACCAGGCCGCCCAACCAGGCCAGCCATGAGCCCCACGCCATCCCGCGCGTCACCGCTTCTTCGCTACGACACGACAGGATAAACTCCTCACCTTCGCCCTTGGCGATTTCCGGCGCCACCACGTCATTCCGCTCCCGCGCTGTGCCGATGAGATAAATCGGGGCGTGCAACGTTACCGCGTGCTCTGAAAAGCGCCGGGTTCCCGTGGATCCGTTAACCGCCCCTTCCGGGCCCTTGAGATAATAAAGCCCCTCACCGCGGTCATAGGACTGATTGAAAATCCGCAAGGGTTCGACCTTCGCCCCCTCCGGCCGCACCAGTACTTCGCCGGTGTCGTCGCGCAAATAGAAGGCCTGCTCCTCGCCGCCTTTGGCCACCGTCTCCCAACCCGTCTCGGTCACGGTGCGCGTCTGGCTGTGTCCCTTGCTGTCAGTGTAGGTCTCGGTGCGGGTCCGGCGCCAGTGCTCCTCCACTTCCCAGGAGAAATAAACGCAGGACTGCTGCGCGAGATAACTGGTCAACGGCACCTCACTTTCGGCCGTGCCTTTGAGTTCCACCAGGCCGATGAAAACGCCCTGCGTTTTGGATGTGGGCAGATCATGCAGTAACCGCTGGCGTCGCCTTTGCCGCAGGCTGAACCAAAGACAGAGGAGCGATGCGCCTGCTCCAATCAAGGGTCCGGCCGGCTTGATCATCATGATCTCCACAGCCAATCCAAAATCGGCCACCGCGTCCAGTTCGCCCATGAAGGCGGAGTGGGGGAGAAGGGGCGGGCGGCGCAGTGCTTGCGCGGTTGACAAGGCCCAGCCGGCTCGGGGTCACTACAGGCTGTGGCCACCCAACCTTTTCTCGATTCCACCTTTGCCGTCCGCTGGTCGCAGCACACCCCGGAACAAATCGCTCCCGCCATCGAGGCCGCGCTCTCCGGCGCCCAGGCGGCGATCGACGCCATCGCCCAACGCGACCTCGCCGCGCTGACCTACGCCAACACGTTTCTAGCCCTCGAGCAGGCGACGGAGGAACTCAATTACGCCTGGGGCAAGGTCACCCACCTCCAGTCCGTCGACGATTCGCCGGCGCTGCGCGACGCCCATAACGCCCTGCTGCCCGCCGTCTCCGCCTTTTCCGCCCGCATCGCGCTTAACCCCGCACTCTGGTTACGCCTCAAAACCTTCGCGGCGACGCCCGCCGCCGCGGCGCTCACCGGGATTCATCGCCGCTTTCTCGACGAGACGGTGGAGGAGTTTCGCCAGGCCGGCGCCGATCTGCCCGAGGCCGAGCGCGCCCGGCTCGAAGCCCTCCAAACCGAGCTCGCCGAGGTGACTCAGAAATACGGGGAGAACGTCCTCGATGCCACCAACGCCTGGGAACTGGTCGTGACCGATGCGGCTCGCCTGCGCGGCCTGCCCGAGCACGCCATCGCCACCGCCAAGCGCAATGCCGAGGCCAAGGGATTGGGCACGCCGGATGCGCCGGCTTGGCGCTTCACGTTGCACCAGCCTTCGCAGGAGCCGGTCATGACTTACGCCGACGACGAAAGTCTGCGCCGCGAGGTCTGGACCGCCGCCACCGCCGTGGGCGCGGCGGCCCCGCACGACAACGCCGCCCTTGTGCAGAAGATCATCGCGCTGCGCGACGAGAAGGCCCGGCTGCTCGGGAAGCCCCATTTTGCCGACCTGGTGCTGGCCCGCCGCATGGCCTGTTCAGGGGAAAAGGCGCTCGCCTTCATCGCCGATATGCATCGCCGCGCCGGCGCCGCCTTCGGGCGCGAATGCGCCGAGCTGGAGGAGTTCAAGGCCCGCCAAACCGGGGCGCCGCGCGCGGTGCTGAAGGCGTGGGAAGTCGGTTATTGGTCCGAGAAACTGCGCCAGGAGCGCTACGATTTCGACGACGAGGTGCTGCGCCCTTATCTGCCGATGGACCGGGTGATCGCCGGGCTGTTCGACTTGGCTGGGCGCGTATTCGGGCTGCGGATCACGGAACGGCCGGCCGGCGCGGTCGAAGTCTGGCATCCCGAGGTGAAGTTTTATGATTTGCACGATGCGGCCGGCCGCCACCTCGGCTCGTTTTACGCCGACTGGTATCCGCGCGAGCCGAAACGCGGCGGGGCTTGGATGGGTTATTTGGTGACCGGCGGGCCGCAGCCTGACGGCAGCCGCGCGCCGCACCTGGGCTACATTTGCGGTAACCTCACGCCCCCGGCCGAGGGCAAACCGGCGCTGCTCGCCCACGACGAGGTGGAGACGATTTTCCACGAGTTTGGCCACCTGCTGCACCACCTCCTCGGCGAGGTGGAAATCAAGTCGCTCAACGGCGTCAACGTGGCCTGGGACTTCGTCGAGCTGCCCTCGCAGATCATGGAAAACTGGTGCTGGCAGCGCGAAAGCCTCGACCTGTTCGCGCGCCACCATGAGACCGGTGCGCCGATCCCGGCGGAGATTTTTGAAAAGATGACGGCGGCGAAAAACTTCCGCTCAGCCTGCGCGACGATCCGGCAGGTGCAGTTTGCCCGGATGGACCTGTTGCTGCACATGCGCGCGCCAGAGTTTGTCACGGGCGACATCGAGGTGCAGGCGCGGGCGTTGGTGGCCGACTGCATGATTCCGACCGAGCCGGCGGGGCGCACGATTGTGAAGCGCTTTGGCCACCTGTTTAGCGATCCGGTTGGGTACGCGGCGGGTTACTATTCCTACAAGTGGGCGGAGGTGCTCGATGCCGACGCGTTCACCCGGTTCCAGCGCGAAGGCGTGTTTAACGCCAAGGTGGGCGCGGAGTTCGTCGCCCACATTTTGAGCCAGGGTAACTCGGCCGAGCCGGCGGAGCTTTACCGCCGTTTTATGGGGCGCGATCCGGATCTGGCCGCGCTGCTGGTGCGCAACGGCCTAGTGGCGGGCTAGCCCGCAGCCTGCGCCTGACCGGGTGACTGCTGTTGGGCGCGGGCGAAGGTATGGGAGGCTGGGGCGGCAGTCTGGCGTGTGACAATTACGTGACGATTTCCGGCTGGTACGGTTTATTTCTCATTTACAACGGGTTGTGGGTTGATTGAGGGGCTGGGTTGTTCGTTAAGGACGGGGCGAGGTGTGCCGATGGAGTTCACCCATGATCTCCCTGCCAAAAGTCCAATCCATCAAAGCGCAGTTGTTTTGCAGCATGGCGGTCATCGCCCTGCTGATTATGGGGACGAGTTTATGGAACACGTGGGTGTCGCGGCATGTGGCGAAGGATGCCGCCAGCCTGAAGCGCCAGGTAGAGACCCAGACCAAACCTGCCTCTGATTTACTCAAATCGGTGCAGGAGGTGGCGGTGGGGGTGGGGCATTATACCCGTACTCAAACCAAGGACGATTACACCAAAGCGGCCGCGCCTTTTGCCGTTTTACGCGAAAACCTGAACATCCTGAACACGGCGGCGGGCGAAAATCCGCAGGCCGATATGGCCATTTTACTTCAACAACTCGTGCCATTGGTTGAGTCCTGGCAGGCAGCCTTTGCCGAGGTGGCCAAGGACGTGGAAATTTCCAACCGTTCGGTGCGTGGCTTGGGTTCGCAGGCGTCGCTGCTCGTCGCGACGTTCACTCAACAATCAGCGGTGCAAACCTACCCCGAAGGCGTAAACCCAGCTGCGTTACAGAAGCTCATTCAGTCGGCGGTCATGAGGCTCAGCGAGTTGCAAAATGCGGTTCTGTTCACCTATGCGGTGCAAGATCCGCTTTATGCGGAGAATAGCTGGCCCAAATTTGAGTCATTCATGGCCGATTTTGATGCGGTCCGAGCGACCCTACCGGCGGGCGAGCTCAAGGACCTCTACGATGAAGTGGCGAGTTCGTTGAAAGACTTCGGCGATGAATTGAAGGACTTGCCCAAGAGTTATCGGCGGCGGCTGGACAAGCTGGGCGAGCTGGACCGGTTGAGTTACGTGATCAACCAGACGATCACGCCGATGATGGAAAAGGGCATGGATCTCACCTTGGCGACGGCGGCCCAAACCACCACGCGTACCAACGGATTGGTTAACCGGTTGGCGCTGCTGGCCGTGGTTCTACCAATAATAGCGCTGATTCTCGGTGCGCTCATCAGCCGTCGAATCGTGCGCTTGCTGGCCTTGGTTTGCACCCGCTTGGCCGCTGGGGCGGGGAAAACCACCGCAATGGCCGGTCAGGTGTCTTCGGCCAGTCATAAATTCGCCGAGGGCGCCAGCAGTCAGGCGGCCTCCCTGGAGGAGACGAGCGCATCGATGGAAGAGCTTTCCATCATGACCAAACATAATGCCCAGAGTGCCGGTACGGCGCGTGGAGCCGCCCATAAAACCCTCTCCGCCGCGCAGCACTGCGCCGAGGAGATGAAGCAGGTGGATCAGGTGATGCTGGAAATCAAAGCTTCGTCGGCATCGATCTCGCTCATCAATAAAACCATCAATGAAATCGCCTTTCAGACCAATATCCTCGCCTTGAATGCAGCGGTGGAAGCTGCCCGAGCGGGTCCGGCGGGAGCGGGCTTCGCTGTGGTTGCCGACGAAGTGCGGGCCCTCGCCCAGCGCAGCGCCCTCGCCTCGGATGAGACGGCCGCGAAAGTAGCCGAGGCCAATCGCTGTAATCAACAAGGCGTGGCCGCAGTGGCCAAAGTGGCGGTGAGCCTAGAGCAGATTTTGGTTAATGCCCGCGAAGTGGATAAATTGGTCGATGGCATCGCTTCCGCCTCAGCTGAGCAAAGCTTGGGGATAAGCCAAATCTCGACCTCACTTGTCGCAATCGACCAAATCACTCAGGCCAATGCGGCGGAGGCTGACAGCACGGCGTCGGCCGCGCGCGCCTTCGATGCCGAGACCGCAGAGTTGGGCGAAATCATCAGCGATCTGCATGCGCTGATCGGTCAGCGCTTAGCGGTCCCGTCAGCCGCCACTGGCGAAGCAGGCAGTTGATCCTGGGGCGGTCGGTTTGCCAAGTAACAGCGGGAGGGATTCATCCCATCGCGACCGGCTGGCAGCGCCGGCAGGTTTACCAGGCGGCGATCGTTTGGGCCACGGCTGCTTTGTCGGCGGCGCCGAAAAACGAGGTGCCGGCCACAAACGTGTCGACGCCTGCCGCACGGCATTCCGGCCCGTTTTTCAGGTCGATCCCGCCGTCGACCTCGAGGCGGAAGTTCAGTCCCCGTTCACGGCGCCAGGCGTCGATCTGGGCGATCTTGGGCAGCATGTCGCGTCGGAAAGGTTGTCCTCCAAAGCCGGGCTGGACGGTCATCACCAGAACCAAGTCCACTTGATCGAGGAACGGTTGGATGGCTTCGGCGGGGGTGCCGGGGTTGAGTACGATGCCGTTGAGGCAACCCAGTTCGCGGATGCGTTTGAGGGTGGCGGCGTGATCGTAGGCGGGCTCGATGTGGATGCTGATCAGGTTGGCCCCGGCCTTGGCGAACGCCTCGATGTAGCGCTGCGGTTCGGCCAGCATCAGGTGGGTGTCGAAGAAGAGCTTGGAGCCCTTGCGCAGGGCGGCGACCGTTTGGGGCCCGAAAGTGAGGTTCGGCACGAAGTGGCCGTCCATGATGTCGAGGTGGATCCAGGTTACGCTGAGTGACTCGACGAGTTGGGCGCTGGCCGCGAGGTTGGCGTGGTCACCGGCGAGGATCGAGGGGGCGAGAATGGGGGCGTGCATCGGGCGCCAACAATCAGGGCCGCAGGGCGCGGATGGAAAGCCGAATCGTCGCCCCTCGCACGAGAGGCCGGCGGGCTGTGTGCACCGTGAGGCGGACGCCGCCGCAGGGAGGGAGCTCAGGGTACGGGCGACCGCCCGACTTACCAGGTGTCGAGCGTGGCGCTGCGGATGTTTTTCGCCAGAATCTCGGCGAGCAGCGGGACGTTGTTAAATTCGGCCTGGAGTTGGCCGCTATCACCAAAGGTTTCGCGGGAGGCGGCGGCTTTGCGGTTTTCGAAAAGGAAGAGATTGTCGCGGTTGTCGCGCAGGGACGCCTCGGCTTCGAGGGTGACGTCAAAGTTACGGGCCAGCCCGGTGTCATCCCGGCGTCCGGTTTTGCCGGTGCGGCCATATTTAAGCAGGCGGACGGTGAGCGTGGCGTCGGCCTCCTCGGGGGTGTTGACGAGGATGATCCGGGGGTCGTGCAAGAAGGACTCGCGCAGTTGGGTGGTGATGATGGCCACGGCCTGCGGCAAGTTGCTCTCGTTGATCACCGGGGCGACGTAGAGCGTGCGGAAGCTTACCTTGCCGCCGGTGCCGAGTTGATAGTTGGCGCAACCCGAGAGCAGGAGCAGGCTAAACAGTCCGAAAAAAAGAGAGGCGCGCATAGAAAAAGGGGCAAACGGCGAAGGAACGGGGGAGGGGGTTAAAACAACCAGAAGCTCCGCTTGGGCTTGGGACGGGGGATGGGAGGGGCGGGAGGAAGGGCGGCCGCTTTGGCCTTGGTTTCGGTTTTCTCGACGGCGGCGAGGCGCTGGCGGGCCACTTCGGCGACCGCGGAATCAGGATAGGAGGTGATCGCCTCGTTGTAGAGTACGCGGGCGGCCTTGAAGTTGTCGCGCTTGTAGAAGTAGAAATCGCCGATGGTGATTTTGCTCTCGGCGAAGGTCTTGCGCACGCCAGCCAAACCGGTGGACACCTCGGGCACATGGGAGTCGGCCGGGAAGAGGATCAGGAAGTCCTGGTAATAGGTGATCGCCTGCTGGGTCGAAGCCTGGTCGTACGCGGGGCCCTGGACGAGGGAGGCGTGGGTCTGGGCGAGTTTGAGGTAAGCGTCGGGGGCGAGCAGGCTCTGCTGGTAGTCGTTGATCATGCGATCGAGGGCATCGATCGCCTCGTCGGGTTGGCCTAGTTTCTGGTGGCCACGGGCGACGTTCATCAGGGAGAGCGGGGCGTATTCACTGTGCGGAGCGGTTTCGACGATTTTCTCGAAGAACTCTATGCCCTTGGAGCGGTTTTTGAAGCCGGGGATCCAGCCGAAATAGCGGGGGCGTTTACCGTCCAGGAGGTCGTTGGCCAAGCGGTATTGCTCGCCGATGATCTGGTTAAAATGGGGGGAGTTCGGGTACTTGGAGACGACGTCTTGGAAGGAGTCGAACGCTTTGACGTACTGGCGGCGGAGATAACGAATATGGGCGGCGCGGAAGAGGGCTTCCGATGCATAGACCGAATTGGGGTACTTTTTGGCAACCCCCTCGTAGCGCGACATGGCCGCGGAGCGGTTACCGCGTTCCTCGTCAGCGCGGGCCTTGTTCATGGAATCGAGCGCGTTGCGGTCGGGTTCTGGGAGTACGCCTGCGAGCACGCCACCTTCGGATTTCCATCCGGACTGGGGGGTCCAGACGAGATCTGCCCGCAGGTCCGCCGTCGGCAGCATCGCCAAGGCTAGACCGAAAATGGCGAAAGTGGACAGGGCGCGGACGAGTGAAGTGAACATGTCGTAAAGAGTTACCAGCGAACCAGTGCGGACCCATAGGTCAAGCCTGCCCCGAAGGCGACCATCAGGGTGGTGTCGCCCGGCTTGATCCGGCCGGTGCTGCGGGCCTCGTCGAGGGCGAGTGGTATCGAGGCCGCCGAGGTGTTGCCGTAGCGCTCCAGATTGACGAAGAAGCGCTCGGGGGGGAGTTTGAGGTGCTGGCCGATCGAGGCGATGATGCGCAGATTGGCCTGGTGGGGGATGACGCAGTCGATCGCGGAAGGCTCGAGATGATGCTGGTGGAGGATTTCCCTGGCCGCCTGCTCCATTTCGCGCACCGCATTTTTGAAAATCTCACGACCTTTCATGGTGATCGTGGGCTGCTTGCGAAGGCCTCCCGGGGTTTGGTCGGAGGGGCTGCAGCCGGTTTCGGGGATGCAGAGTAGGTCAGCGTGGGCGCCTTCAGCGTAAAGTTTGGTGCCGATGATCTGGGCGGTACCGCGGGCCGGGCCGAGTACGACGGCGCCGGCACCGTCGCCAAACAGCACGCAGGTGGTGCGGTCTGTCCAGTCAAGGACGGTGGACATGCGTTCGGCGCCAATCACGAGGGCGTAGCGGTAGCGCCCGGAACCTAGCATGGCCCAGGCTGTATCCAGCGCGTAGATAAAGCCCGAGCAGGCTGCATTGAGGTCAAAGCAGGCGGCGTGGCCCGGGGCGCCGAGGTGGTTTTGGACAAAGCACGCCGTCGAGGGCATGGCCATGTCGGGGGTCACGGTGGCCACAATGATCAGGTCAATGTCGGCGGTGGTGATGCCGGCGTCGGCAATCGCGATGCGGGCGGCGGCCGCGGCCATTTGCGAGGTGGTTTCGTCCTTGGCGGCGATGTGGCGTTCGCGGATGCCGGTGCGACTGAAAATCCACTCGTTGGAGGTATCAACCAGCTTGGACAAGTCGTCGTTGGTGAGGGTCCGGGCGGGGGCGTAAGAGCCGGTGCCGAGGATAGCGATAGCGGGGGAACCCATGATGAATTCAGCTCAAAGCACAGAACGGCGGCGCAGAATGGCCCGCGCTCAAGCCTCTGTGGTCGGTTTGGCGGCAGCGGGGGCCGGTTGGGGCGGGCGGATCAGCGCGTTGGCACGCGCGGCATCGGCGGCGATGAGGTGCAGCATGTCGGCCTTGACGATCTGGTTGGCGGCGCGAATCGCATTTTTGATCGCGATCCGGCTGCTCGAGCCATGGGCCTTGAGCACGTTGCCGCGCAGACCGAGCAGGGGAGCGCCGCCGTAAACCTCCGGGTTCATGCGCTGCTTAAGCGCCTTGAAGGCGCCTTTGGACAGGATCGCCCCGCCCATGCGCAGCGGGTTGGCCTTGAGCTCTGCTTTGAGCGTGGCGGAGAAAAAGTGAGCGAGCGACTCCCAGCTCTTGAGCAGGAGGTTGCCGACAAAGCCGTCGCAGACGGCGACGTCGCAATGGTCTGTGAACACCTGAAAGCCCTCGGTTGGGCCGACGTAGTTGACCAGGTCGCCCAGCTGCTTGAGGTACTCGTGGGTGGCGCTGGTGAGCGCGTTACCCTTGCCCTCTTCGGTGCCGATGGTGAGCAGGCCGACGCGGGGTTTGGCCACACCGAGAATGATGCGCGCGTAATGGGTGCCGAGCAGGGCGTTGTGCACCAGGTGCTCGGGCTCGGCCTCCGGGTTGGCGCCGGCGTCGATGAGGATAAAGTAGCCGTTTTTGCGCGGGATGATCGCGGCCAGGGCTGGACGCTCGATGCCGTCGAGGGTGCGCAGCTTGATCGTGCCGCCGGCCATAAGCGCGCCGGTGTTGCCGCAGCTGACAACAGCCGAGGCCTCGCCGGATTTAACCATTTCGATGGCCCGGAACATGGACGCGTCCTTCTTGCGCTTGAGCGCAGGAATGGGCTTGTCGTCCATGGTGATCACCTCGGAGGCATGAAAAAGCCTCAACGAGGGGTGCCCGTTGAGGCCATGACTGGTGATCAGTGGTTTTAGCACTGCCTCATCACCGACAAGGGTGATGGGATTGAGATCAGCAAAATCCGTCAGCGCCATCTGCACGGCAGCCACCACTTCAGCGGGTCCCAAATCAGCGCCCATCGCGTCGACCGCGATGCGTCCGGTTTGGCCGATAGAAGAGACCATCGCGAGGGATGGTAAAGGTGGTGCAGGGAGGCGAACGCGAGGATTAGACCTCGACGTTAACGACTTGGCGGCCGCGGTAGGTCCCGTTGGTGGGATTGACGTGGTGGGGGCGGAAAGCGGTGCCGTCGGTGGGGTCACGAGCGATCTCGGGAGCGATGAAGGCGTTGGCTGCGCGGCGGTTAGCGCTGCGGCGTTTGGATTGCTTGCGTTTCGGATTTGCCATGGTCGGTGTGGATTAAAGGGTGGGTGACGGTCGTGTAACGAGGTCTGTTATGAGTGGTAAAGGTGGAACGTAGAGGGCCGCACTTTGAGTCGTCAAGTGCTATCACGAAATGATGCGGTTTCCGCACCCCGGGTATGGGGTGCGCGGGCCAATCAGTGCGGGATGCCGAACTGATGCGCGGCCACATGCTCGGCCGTTTGGGTGACATCCCTTAAGCTAACTCCGTGTTTTTCGGCGGCTTGGCGGCAGTCTTCGTACTCCGGAGTGGCCCGCACCCCGCCGCCGGGTAACTGGGCGATCTTAACGGTGATAGGGCCGTATTGGGTATTAACGGTCTCGAAATGCCGGTGCAGCACATCGCGCCGGGTATCCTGGCGGCGGATGCCGAGAGTGGAGGTTTCCTTAAAGAGAATCCGTTGGAGGCGGTCCGCGTCCTCGGGCCGGGCCAGCACCTTCAGCACATGGGCGGGACGATTCTTTTTCATCAGCGCGGGAATGGACACGACGTCGAGCGCGCCTTCCGCCATCAGGCGTTGGGTGGTGTGGCCGAGGGTTTCTCCGCGGTCGTTGTCGAGGTGGGTTTCGAGCTCGGTGATGGTTTCGCTCGACCAGGGGCCCGACGCGGCCGACTCGCCGAGCATAAGGCGGATTACGTTCGGGATCACTGAATCACGAGTGCCCGCCCCGTAGCCGACGGTTTTTAAAGTCATCGCCGGTAGCACGCCCCAGGCATCGGCCAGTTCGACCAACAAGGCGGCCCCGGTCGGAGTGACCAGTTCCTTCTCGATCGGCGAGCCGTAGACGGGCACGCCCGCGAGCAGCCCGACCGTAGCCGGGGCGGGCAACGGAATTTGGCCGTGGGCGCCTTTGATAAAGCCTCGGCCCATCGGCAGTGGCGAAACTACAATCCGCTCCAGCCCGAGTAACTCCACGCCCGCCAAAACACCGACCACATCGACAATCGCATCGACCCCGCCCACTTCGTGTAGGTGAACCGCATCGACCGACTGGCCGTGGATGCCGGCCTCGACTTCGCAAATTCGGGTGAACACCCGCACGGCCCGCGCTTTTACGCGATCGGACAGGGCCGCCTTTTCGATAATCGCGCAGATGTCCCGCAGGTGGCGCTCCGGGGCGTGGTCGTGGACGTGGACATCGACCTTGGTCGCGCCGAAGCCGTTTTTGGAAACCTTGGCGACGTGGAGGTGAAAATCGTCGAGGTTGAGCTTGGCCAGCTCGGCTTCGAGAGTGGCGGCGGGCAGGCCGGCGTCGACGAGGGCGCCGAGCAGCATGTCCCCACTGGCCCCGGCGATGCAGTCGAAATAGGCGATTTTCATAGAGGCGAGAGCGAAGGTTTTAAGATGCGGTGGGCGGCCATGGCGGCTCCAAAGCCGTTGTCGATATTCACCACCGTCAGGCCAGAGGCGCAGGAGTTGATCATGCCGAGCAACGCGGCCAGCCCTTCAAAGGCCGCGCCATAACCCACACTCGTGGGCACGGCGATCACTGGCGCGGCTACCAAGCCACCGACCACACTGGGCAACGCGCCCTCCATTCCGGCGACCACGATCACGACCCCGGCGGTGCGGATTTCGTCGATGCAGGCGTGCAAGCGATGGATGCCGGCCACTCCGACGTCATGGAACCGGGAGACCCGGTGCCCCAAAAAACTGAGGGTGGCGGCCGCCTCGGCCGCCACGGGTATGTCGGAGGTGCCGGCGCAAATCAGCGCCACTCCCAAGCCATTGGCCACGGGGATCGGGCCGACAAATATCGTCCGGCTGGGCGCGTCGTAAGTGGCCTCCGGCAACGCGGCGAGCACGTCGATCGCGCGGTCGGCGGGCAGGCGGGTTCCAAACGCTCGCCCGTTGGCCAGCGCCAAGGCGCGCAAGTTATCGCTGATCTGCAGGGCGGTTTTGCCCTGGCAGTAGACCACCTCGGGGAAGCCCTGCCGGGCCAGGCGTTCGGGATCGAGGGTGCTGTGGGATTCGGAGGCCATGGGCGGGTTGGCTTACGGCTGGGGTTGCGCCGTGATTACCTCATTCATGCTGCCCGATCGAAACCCTTCCAGGTCGAGGGCAACGTAACTGAATCCGGCCGTTTTCAGCGCTTCAACCACCGCGAGGCGCCGATCGAGCAGCTGGCCAAGTTGAGCGGGCTCGATTTCCACGCGGCCCACCGTACCGTGATCGCGCACCCGGCATTGCCGGAACCCCAACGCCTTGAGAGCGGACTCGGCCCGATCAATGCGGGTGAGCTTTTCCAGCGTCACCGGCGAGCCGTAGGGGACGCGCGATGACAGGCAGGCGGCCGCGGGTTTGTCCCAGACGGCCAGGCCGAGCTCGCGGGCCCAGTCGCGGATTTCTTGTTTGGTGACTCCTACCTCGGCGAGCGGACTGCGCACGTTGCGCTCGCGTGCGGCGCGCCGCCCAGGGCGGAAATCGCTGTTGTCGTCGGCATTGGTGCCGTCAATCACCACTGCGATGCCCTCGCGCAAAGCGAGGTCGGCAAAAGTGCTGTAGGCGGTGTCCTTGCAATGGAAACAGCGGTCCGGCGCGTTCGCGGCGTAGGCCGCGTTGTCGAGTTCGTTGGTCGGGACCTCGAGGTGGCGGATGCCGGCGGCGAGGGCGGCGGCCCTGGCGTCATCGAGTTCGCCACTGGCCAAGCTGGGGGAAACCGCAGTGGCGGCCACCGCTTTATCGCCAAGCACCTCAGCGGCGACGGCCGCCAGCAGGACGCTGTCGACTCCGCCCGAACAGGCGACCAACACGCTGCCGTAGGAGTGGATCAACGCCCGGACGCGAGCCCGGCGTTCGAGCGGAGTGAGGTTCTCAGGCATGGGTGGCCGGGAGCGTGTAACTGGCCTTGGAGCGGGGCAAGTTTTAGCCGGTGAGGCGGGCTTGATTGGCCCACAAGCCGAGCGCGGGGTTGGAGATCGAGTAGTAGGCCTTGCCGTCGACCGAGTCGGTGTGCCAGCCGGTGTTTTGTCCGGCCGGATTCCACCGCTTGGCGGCTTCCTCGTAGGGCATGTACTCAAAACCCACGCCTTCGATTTCTTCGCGCGTAACGCCCGGGCCGGGGCAATAGACGATGCGGAAGCGGCCCTCGCTGCTGCCGTGAATCAGGTGTGCGGCGGCGGATAAATTGCCGGCCAACTCGGGGTCCTGCTTCATCGCGGCGAGGGTGGCGGGCGTGCCCTTGTAGCCATGGCGGCGGATGAGCGAATCAATGGTGGGGTCCTCGCCAAAGTGGGCCAGGGCGGGGGCCAGGACATAGAGCGTGCCACCGTCGGCCATGGCCATGCGGGTGCGATAAACCGACTTGTTGCCCAGCCAGGTGGTGTGGAATTCGCGTGGATCGAGCCAGACCACGCAGCGATCAATCGCCCGGTCCACCAGGGTGAAGTTAACCGTGGCGGAAAGGCGGGCCGCGGCTTCGTAGCCGCTGCGGTCGTAGCCGGCGTAAAGGCCGCGCTGGGTGACCCCGTCGGCGGTGTCTTGCATGACGGTGAGGATGAACAAAACCGGCAGGCGGTGGGCGATGAAACGGTTAAATGCTTCGTCCAAGGCGCGGCGCACCGGTGTGTCCACCCGGCCCATGATCGTCTCCATGTTGCACACGGCCCCAAGGAAATGGGAGCGATGGATGGTGTCGCGGCCACCCAGACCCACGCAGATGTTTTTGGTGTAATTGGCCAGGCCGATCACCTCATGCGGCACCACTTGGCCGGGGGAGATCACCAGGTCGAAATTACCCTCGACGAGGATCTTGTTAACCTGAACCGGAAGGGGCTGGTCGAAGCGGCCGCCGGAGATCTCGCGCATGAACTCGACCGGCAATTCGCCGAGCGTGACCAAGTCCTCGCGCCAGCGGTGCGGGAGGATTTTTTCAAAGGGAATGGCGTCACCGAACATCATCTCGCATTGCTCGCGCGTCATGGGCGCGTGGGTACCGAGGGTCGGCATCACTTCCACTTCGATGCCCGCGCCAATCAGGCGCGGGTAAAGCCAGGCACTGATCGGGCCGGCCATCGAATACAGGCGGGTGTGGTCGGGGGGCAGGAGGAGAATCCGCTTGGGCTTAACGGCCAGAATGTGAGTGAGCAGGGTCGCCAGATGGGACTCTAAGTCGGTCTGCGAAAGGACTCGATCAGGGGCGCCGTCGGCGAGCTGGAAGGTACTCCTGTGCAGGCGCTGGAGGGCGTGTTCGACCACTTGCGCCACGGGCAAGGCGATGGAAACGGCAAGCACGTCGGTTTCCTCCGGGCTGGGGACTTCCAGCGCATCGAATTGGCTGCGGAGCATCCCGGGCTTCATGAAGTGGTTGGTGCGTGCGAGCATCCGGCCTTCGATCAGTTCAAAGGAGCCCTCCAGGTAGACAAAGCGGACGTTGCCGGCTTTGCGCAGCACCTCGCGGTAGCGCTTTTTGAGCGCGGAACAGGCCAGCACCACGCTGGGGCGCGAAGCCAATTCATGGCGTAATTGCTCGAGCCAGGGAGCGCGGTCCTCGTCGTTTAACGGGGTGCCCGCGGCCATTTTCGCTTTGTTGGCGGCGGGGTGAAAATCATCTCCGTCCAAAAACGGGGCGCCCAGCGATTGGGCCAAGGCCTCTGCGATGCTGCTTTTGCCGCAGCCGGAAACTCCCATGACGATGATTTTCATACGGTGATTAACGATTCTGTTTTCAGGTGAAGGGCGGTGGGCGGGAAGACGGTAAGGAAATCTCCAGCTAAGTGGCGGGGCGAGTAACAAAACCTTGGCCGAGGACGGCCAACTCTACAGCCAGCGCAAGGCTATTGCGGAGTGTAGCGTTGGCCGTCCCTGGCCAAGATTTTCTGCGGGAACTTCAGCAAGTTCCCTTGTGCTGAGAAGCGCCCCGGCGGCGGGCGGGTGACGGGCCTGCCCGCTTTTAAACGCCGGAGAAGGCGGTGAAGCCGCCATCCACCGCCAGGGTGGTGCCGGTCACGAAGGCCGAGGCGTCGGAGAGCAGGTAGTGCAGCGCGCCGTGGAGCTCGTCGGCTTTGCCAAAGCGGCCGAAGGGGGTGTTGCGGCAGATGGTTTCGCCGCGCGGGGTGAGGCTGCCATCTTCTTGGGTCAGCAGGCGGCGGTTTTGCTCACCGAGGAAGAACCCGGGCATGACGGCGTTGACGCGGATGCCTCCCTGGGTGCGTTGACCGAGGTCAACGGCGAGCCAGCGCGTGAAGTTTTCCACCGCGGCCTTGGCGGCGCCGTAACCGACGACGCGGGTGAGCGCGCGGTCGGCGGAAACCGAGGAGAAGTTCAAAACAATGCCGGAGCGCTGGGCGAGCAGGGTTTGGCCGAACACCAAGGTGGGCAAAACCGTGCCGTGGAGGTTGAGGTCGACGACCTGTTCAAACGCGGCGAAATCCAGATCGAAGAAGGACTTGTCGGGGGTGATGGTCGCGCCGGGTTGGTTGCCGCCGGCACCGTTGATCAGGGCGTCAATCCGGCCCCACTTGGCGAGCACATCGGCGCGGGCCTGCTCGAGAGCGGGGCGGTCGGTGACGTCAGCGACCAAGCCGATGACTTGGGCCTGGGGATGGGCCGCGCGCACGCGGGCCAGCGCGGCGTCGAGTTTGTCGCGGGTGCGGCCCAGGTAGGCGACACGCGCCCCCTGACCTGCAAGGTAATCGGCAGCGGAGCCGGTGAGGGCGCCGGTGGCGCCAGTGACGATGATAACGCGATTTTGCAGGTCGAAGAGGGCCATGGGATGGGGGGGCGAGGGTGGTGGTTAGGCGGCGGCAGCGGCGAGGGCTTCCTGGGTGGTGCGAGTGATGAGCGCCCAGTCGGAGGCGGCGATCATTTTTTGGGTGGCCAGCCAGCTGCCGCCCACGGTGATGACCTCGGGGATCGAGAGGTAGGTGCGCATGTTTTGCAGGCTGATGCCGCCGGTGGGGCAGATCTCGAGGTTATAGGCCTTGAACGGGGCGAGCATGGACTTGAGCGCGGGCGCGCCACCGGCGTTTTCGGCCGGGAAGAATTTGAGCGACCGGCAGCCGAGTTGGGCGGCGCGGCCAATCTCGGTGGGGGTCATGACACCGGGCATGTAGGGTACGCCGGCGTTGGCGAAGAGTTTAACAATGGCTTCATCCAGACCCGGGGCCAGGCCGTACTGGGCACCGGCGTCGATGGCGGCGCGGGCTTGGTCGGGGGTGAGCAAGGTGCCGGCGCCGATGAGCATCTCGGGCAGAGCGGTGCGAATGGCGCGAATGGCGTCAGCGGCCGCGGCGGTGCGGAAGGTGACCTCGAGTTGGCGCAGGCCGCCGGCGAGGAACGCTTCGGCGAGCGGCACGGCTTGGCGGGCATCGTCGATGACGATGACGGGAAGAATGGGCTGGGGGATGAGGGCGCGGAGCGACATGAGGAAAAAAGAGGGAGGCGGACGAAGGTACGGGGAGATTTCGGTGAGTAAAAAAACGAAGCGACGGCTAACGGGCCGTCGCTTCGGGGCGAATCGTTTTTTTAACGAACGACACGGGCGCCGCCGCCAGCGAAGGTCTTTTCAACCTCTTTGCGGGTGGCCATTGAGGTGTCGCCCGGGGTGGTCGAGGCGAGGGCGCCGTGGGCGGCCCCGTATTCGACCGCCTTTTGCGCGTCGTTGAATTCGAGGAAGCCGAATTGCAGGCCGCTGGCGAAGCTGTCGCCGCCGCCGACGCGGTCCATGATTTCCAGCTCGGGGTACTTGCGGCTCTCGTGGAATTTGCCGTCGTGCCAAAGGATGGCCGACCAGTCGTTTTTGGTCGCGGTGATGACGTGACGCAGGGTGGTGGCGGCGACTTTGAAGTTCGGGAACTCTTTTACGGCGGTCTCGATCATGGCCTTGAAGGCGTCGGTCTCGATGTGCTTGAGGTCTTCGGCGCCTTTGACCGCAAAACCGAGGGACGCGGTGAAGTCTTCCTCGTTGCCGATCATCACGTCGACATATTGGGCGATCTCGCGGTTAACGGCCTGGGCCTTCTTGAGGCCGCCGATGGTTTTCCAGAGTGACGGCCGGTAGTTGAGGTCGTAGGAGACGATCACGCCGTGTTTTTTGGCCGCCTTGACCGCCTCGATGGTGAGGGCGGCGGTGGACTCGGAGAGGGCTGCGAAGATGCCGCCGGTGTGGAACCAACGGGCGCCGAGTTTGCCGAAAATGAGATCCCAGTCGAAGTCGCCCGGCTTGAGTTGCGAGGCGGCGGTGTTGCCACGATCGGGAACGCCGACAGCGCCGCGAATGCCGAAGCCGCGCTCGGTGAAGTTGAGGCCGTTGCGCACGGTGCGGCCAATGCCGTCATCCTCGCGCCATTTGATGAAGTCGGTGGCGACGCCGCCCTGCATGATGAAATCTTCGACCAGGTGGCCGACCTCGTTGTCGACGAACGCGGTGCAGACGGCCGTTTTGAGGCCGAAGCATTTCCGCAGGCCGCGCGAGGTGTTGTACTCGCCGCCGCCTTCCCAAGCGGTGAAGGAGCGGGCGGTGCGCACGCGGCCCTCGCCGGGATCGAGGCGCAGCATGACTTCGCCTAAGGAGACTTGGTCGAAAACGGTGGAACCGGCGGGTTTGATCTGAAGGGACATGGGTAAGAGGAAGGGTTGGTTAACTAAACTGACGGCCGGACCTTGGTCGAGGTGGCTAGGGGAGGGCAATTGGCGGATTGCCTAACGCGTTAGGTTTTGCTGCCGTGGGTGCATGAATAAAAGCAGGCCCATGACCATACGCGGGGTGGCGGCGCAGGTGGGCCTGTCGACCTACACCGTGTCGTTGGCCTTACGAGGCGATCGGCGGGTGCCGGCGGCCACCCAGAAGCGAGTGAAGGCGGCCGCGGAGCTGCTCGGTTACCGGGCCAATCCACTGGTTTCGGCGAACATGGAGCGGGTTAGGCGCAGCCGGTGGATGACGGGAACCGGGGCAACGATCGGCTTGATTTTTGAATCGAGGGAGGGCGGCCAACTTTGGCGCACGGACGCGGATTTAATTTCCGGGGTGCGGCGCAAGGCGGCGGAGTTGGGGTTTGGCTGTGATGAATTTGATTTGGGCGAGGCTCGCTATTGGTCTGAGTCGACACTGGCGCGCGCGTTGGTGGCGCGAGGAATCAGTGGGGTGGTAATCGCGCCGTTTCGGCAGGGCGGGCGCTCACGACTGGCGATTAACTACGAAAAGTTGGCGGTGGTGGCCTGCGGTTATTCGGTGACCGATCCGCTCAACCTGACGCGGGTGTCGCCGGATCATTACAATAATTGCGGGGATGCGCTGGCGGAGTTGCATGCGGCCGGTTACCGCCGGGTGGGGCTGGTCTTGCCGGCGACGATGCAGAGGCGCTCGAACTATTTGTGGCACGCGCGATACCTGCAGTTTGTGTTGGCGCGAGCGGGAGAAATGGCGGTGTTGCCCCTGCTGGAAACTTCGGTTGATCGCGGCTATGAACTGGGGGTTTTCCGCGCGTGGTATGTGGCGAACCGACCCGATGTGATTTTAACCGTGGACGAAGAAGTAGAGCGCCTCTTCGCGCTGGCGCAGATGGAGGTGCCGGGCGAGGTGGCGTGGGCGGTGCTCGACTGGGGCGCGCATTATTTCGGCGGGAGTGTCGCCGGGATTGACCAGTGTATGATCACGCTGGGCGAGGCGGCGGCGGAGCTGGTGGCGCGCAAATTGTGGGCGAATCAATACGGGCTGCCCCGCTTGCCGCAAACCACCGAGTTGCGCGGGGTGTGGCGCCCCGGGGCGAGCGCGCCGGGGCTCGGCGTCAGCCGGCCGAGTGCCTCGTCGCCAGCAACCGTCGCAGGGACTTAGTTAATCAAAAACCACGCGCCGAGCACGGCAGCCAGGGCGAGGCGGTAGACGGCGAAAACGCCGAGGCCGTGGCGGCTCAGGTAGCTGACCAGAAACTTAACCGCGAGGGCGGCCGCGCAGGCCGCCACGCAGCTGCCGAGCAGAACCGAGGGTACGCCAAAAACCTCGATCATCGCTGGGCCGGCTTTGTACGACTTGAGCAAGGCCGCGCCGGTGAGAATCGGCAGTCCCACGAGAAAGCTGAATTCCGCCGA
>CAMBUJ010000027.1 GCA_945871005.1 Opitutus sp. GAS368
TCCGGCGGGGCGAATGCGGCGTCTCCTTTTAGGGGGCGAAAATGACCGCCGCCCGCTGGGCGCTCCACACCAGTCCCGTCGCCGCCACGGCCAGACTGGCGGGGACGACGACCCAGCGACCATACCAGGGGCGTTGCCAAGCCCACGCCGTGAGCGCGACCGCCACCAAAATGATCAGGCCCTGACCGATCTCGATTCCGAGATTAGCCGCTACCAGCGCCGGCAGAAAGTAGCCTTCGGGCCAGCTGACTTCGGACAACGCTCCGGCGAAGCCCAAGCCGTGGACCAGGCCAAACACGCCGGCCAGCGCCACCCGCCGCCAGCGCCCCGCGTCACGCCGCAGGCAATTTTCCAGGCCAATCAAGGTGATGCTCAGGGCGATTCCCAATTCCACGGTGGCCGACCAGCGCGGTCCCAGCACCACCACGCCGCCCATGGTCAAACCGAGCGTCAGGCAGTGGGCGACCGTGAACGCCGTGACCTGCCACAGCAGGTCGCGCAGGCTGCGGGCCGCCAGATATAGTCCGAGGATAAACAGGATGTGATCGAGGCCCTTGGGCACGATGTGGGCGATCCCGAGACGCACCGCCTGCAGCAGCAGCGCGATCATCCCGGTCGGCGCACGCTGCGCCGGCCCCTCGGAGACGATGACCGTCGGGTGGTCGAGCACGGTGGTCAGCGAGATATCATCCAGCATATCGACCACGGTCCACGTGCCCGGGGGCACCGCCCGCCAGCGGATTTCAACCACGAGCTTGTCGGGCAATGCGTCGGCGGGCGCGGCGGCGTTTAGCCACGGGAGCGTCACGGTATCGGGTAACCGGCGACGGTCGCCGCTGCGCAGGACAAAGTCCTCACGACACCGGGTAATGATCCGCGCTTCGAGTCGGCGCAGATCAGCGAGGGTCGAAGCCGGGATCGACGGGTCCTCGGCGAATAGGCACAGGCCCCCCGACGGCACTTCCAACTTCACCCCGACCTCGCCGTCGCCGGTGGTCACCTGTCCGCCGGCCAAGCCCAGCGTGTGGGCATGACCGACGCCGCCGGTAAACAGGATCAGCAGCAGGGCCAGCAAGCACCCTCCCGTGTTCACGGACCGTCCCATAGTCAGCGGGTGATCAGGCGCAGCGACCTTGGGGCGTAGGCGTCGAGGGTGAGGTCGAAGGACCCCTTGCTCACCAGGATCGGTTTGCCTTGGGGTTGCCCGCGCAGATCGATCGGTTGCACCGCGCTGACCTCCAGGCCGGCCGGTAAGGTCACTTGGCAAGGGCCGCCAACTCCCGCCTGCTCCCACAGGCGCAGGACGGTCGCCTCTGCGTCGGTGTCGGTGGCGAAGGCGGTGACCAGCAAGCCCTTGCGTGAAACGATCAAGCCACTGCGATTCGCGGGGAGCTTGCCGCCAGCGGTCGTGCTGAACGCCGCCAAGGCCGGGCTGCGGGCCTCCCACGCCGGGGTGATCAGGCAGCTCTCACTGGTGGCTTTGGACTCCACCGTCCACAGGCGCACCCGGCTGGTCCAGGAGCCGCCGACAAAGAGCGGGTAGTTGGTGGACCACTGGTTGTTAAACAGATTAACAAACACCTCGGCGGAGGCCGGTTGGACTTCCTGGGTGTAGCGCCACAGGCCCGGCCGACCAAGGCTGACCAGGGGCGAATCCAGCGGGCACAAACCGACGCCGGCCCCATCGGTTCCGGTGATGGTCATGCCGCTGGACAGGCAGAACAGGTCGCGGTTGGTGCCGGGGACCACGTCGCGCGTCGGGTCGATGGGGCCGCCCAGTCGGCCGAGGCTGACCTTGGGCTGGTCGATGGCGAAGGGGAAGGTGAGCCAGCCGGCTTCGGGCCACGGATCGATGGTCTTATTGTCGATGGTCCAAGCGATCTCGATCCACGGCTGGTCGTCGGGCAGTCGCAGGCTCACGCGGATGGGATCGGTGAGGATGCCTTCTTTTGACGAGGTCAGGACCAGGGTCTGGCCGGTGGCGTCGGTCTCGAGCCGGGCGGCGAGCACGGCGGGCGTGGCTTCGGCACGGGCCGTGTCGGCGGGCAGGTTGAACTTGCCCATGTCCTTGAGAGCCCAGTCGGACTTGGAGCGCAGGTAGGTCGAGGTGTAGCCGGCCACGTCGGCGGCGGAGAAACGTTCGTAGCGGTACTGGCCGAGGACGCCGCCCGGGCGAAGCAGTTCGCGCCCGGTGCGCAGGTCGACCACCGAGGTCACGCCGACCTCGCCCCAGGTCAGGCGGAAGAAGCGGTTGGCTAGGGTTTTTGCCGGTCCGCTGCGGTCCGCAACCGGCGCTGCTGTCGTGGTCGGGACGTAAGTGCGGTAGCCGCCCGCCGGCAGATCGCGGGCGAGGAAGCGCACCGTGCCGTCGGTCACCGTCACCGGGATGATCGGGCCGCCCTCGGTAGAACGCAGGGCGGTAATCGTGGCCGCCCCCACGTTGCACACGACCTCGGCATCGCGCTTCCACGGCAGGGGGTTAACCACCACCAAGCGAGCTCCGCTCACCGCCACCGCCGCCGCCAGTGCCGCCGTGCGCTCGGCCAGGGCGGGCTCCACCAAGGCGTTCATCGTGCGGGCATAGTTGCGGTGGACCTCGAAGGTCGCATCGCTGCTCTTATATTTTCCCTCAGCGTAGGCTTTGGTGAACTCCTCCCCATAGCGGTAGCCGACCTTTTTCATGTCTAGGCCGAAGGTGTGTTCGCCGTAGAGCAGGCTCTGTTCAAAAGCGGCGTTCAGCACCGGGGCCACCAGCGGGGTGGTCAAACCCCAGGCACGCAGGGTCGTATCGAGGCTGCCGAGCACGGTCAGGGCCGGACGGCCGCGCCGAGCCTGGGCGGTCTCGATGGGCATCGACTGGAGGCCGTGGATCCAGGTGTCGGGCATGTCGCCGCGCACCACCGGCAGCGAGGCCAGGTGGTCGGCGTCGTTTTTCAGGAATGCGCGGGCGAAATCGTCGAGGGAGCCGACGGTGATTTTGGCCTTGGGGAATTTTTTCTGAATGCGCTCCAGGCGTTCGCGGACTTTTTCAACCGACTGGGGGCCCTGGTTGTCGCCGTTGACGAGCATCGCCAGCCAGGTGCGGTGCGGCCAATTCGCCGGAGGCGTTTCGGCGCTTCCGTAATCAGTCGTGTAAGCGGTGAGCAGGCGGGAACCGTCCGGACCCTCCCACCAGAAAAGCGGCGGCACTTTGGCCATTCCTGCAGCCGGATTACTGCCCATGTGGAGGAACTTGATCCCGGCGTGGTGCAGCAGGGTGGGCAGAACCCAGGATTGGCTGGGCACGTCGGAGAACTTCGCGGAAATGGGCAGGTTGATGCCGGTACTGCGGCAGATCCGCGAAGAGAACGTCAGCGATTGGACCGCGTCCTCCAGTTCGAGGACCTCGGTCTCGGGCGTAAACGGCTGGGCGAGCACGCTCACGGTGCCATCGCGTAGGGCAGTCAGGACCTTAGCACGCCGCTCAGGAGTCTGCTCGGTGCCCAAGACCTGGGTCAGCGGCCAGCCCGGCATGGCCCAGGAAAATTTGCGCGGTGCACCCGGTTGATTTAGGACCTCGGCGGCCTGGAGCACTTGGTCCATGATCGTCGTGCGGTAGGCTTCCATCACCTTTGGCACCGAATTGGTAAAGCCGATGTCGTAGTGGCATTTGAAAACCACCACGACCTCCTGGATCTCGGCGGCGGCCTGGGGCTGGACAGGGGTGTCGGCAGCGCGGACTGGGCACAGGCAACACGAGGCGGCCAAGGCCATGGAAAGGAAAAGGGAGTTTTTTGCGTTCATGGGGCTGGGGGTGAGCGACCGGAAACTGGCAGAAACCCTTTCGAATTCGGGATACAACGCCAACAGGACAATCGAGGCATTCGTTGGACTTTTGTCACGCTACGCCGAAGAGCACCGGCGGGGCTCAGCCCCTTTTGCATTCAAAGAAAAACAAACGGACCGGTTTAACCCAAATGCCTGTAAGGCTTGTTAACGGCTGACGGAAAACGGTGGCGTCGGCCCAAGCGGGTCGCCATGACCTCAGCGACATGGGAGTGAAAATCAAAGCCAACGACGACCGGATCCTCGCCACCGCCACCGCGGTGCTGCTGCTGAGCCGCGACGATTTGAGTCAGCGGGGCGCCACCCCCGGGCTGATCACGCGGGCGCTGGCGACTTATCGAAACGACTACGCCAGCTACAAGTTGGCCCACCCCCAGCGCGACCGGGCGGCCGTCAGCGACCTGAGTGCGTTGCCTCAGCCCGGACGCCGCGCCTCGTATGAAAAACTGCTCGCCGCGGTCGATGTGATTTTGGCCCGTATCGAACGCAACAGCACCCAGTTCAGCAGCCTGTTGGAGTTGGATAACTTCTTCGCCTTTAACCTGAAATCCTTCGATTAAGCGGGCCTGGGCGCCCGGCAAAACGCCGAACGGGCCCCACCTTGAGCTCACGCTCAAGGCCACTCGGCGATTGGTTTCGCGCCTCGCCGCGGTGAGACGCTCCCGCTTGAGCAACTGCGGTTTCGCGGGGCAGATAATTTCCCCTCCGTAACCAGCGCCCTACCCCGGCCCGATAAAATCCCAAAAAAACCGCTTGCCATCGGCCGAGAAAACCTGATTTTCCACAACTCTTGTCAGTTCGTTAGGGCTGTTAGCTCAGTTGGTAGAGCGCCTGCATGGCATGCAGGAGGTCAGCGGTTCGACCCCGCTACGGTCCACCACTTTAGATAAAGGCACCGGTTAATCCCGGTGCCTTTTTTGTGTCCACTTGCGCCGCCCTTCAGCTTCGGTGGGCAGGGAAACCCAATGCCCGTTCGAGTGCGAGGTTGCGGTCGGCTCGGCGCCCCGTTCACTTTCAACACATCATGAAAAAAGCTTGGTTCACCTGCTTGGCGGTGGTGGCGATGGGAGTGCTGGCCGGTTGCACCACGGTCAAGGAAACCGGGCGCTCCCAGCTCATGCTGGTCTCGCCGAGCGACGAGGCGAAGATGGGCCTGAGCGCCTTCGAACAAATAAAAAAGCAGGAGAAAATCTCCACCAACCCGGCGCTCAACGCCCGCATCCAAACCATCGGTAAACGCATTGCCGTTTCGGTGGGCCGTGAGATCCCCAACGCCCAGTGGGAATTCGTGGTCTTCGATTCGGCCACGGTGAACGCCTTCGCTCTGCCCGGCGGCAAGGTCGGCGTTTACACCGGTCTGATCAAACTGGCGGCCAGCGACGACGAGATCGCCATCGTCATGGGCCACGAAATCGCCCACGTGACCTCGCGCCACGGGGCCGAGCGCACCTCGCAAAACTACGCGATCGTCGGGGTAGGCCTGATCGCCGCCATCGGCATGGAGACCCAGCATGTGGACCCGGCGAAACGCAATCTCGCCCTGGCCGCCTACGGACTGGGCGCGACCGTGGGTTATATGCTCCCGTATTCCCGGCTGCATGAGAGCGAAGCCGACAGCGTGGGCCTGCGCTTCGCGGCCGGCGCTGGCTACGATCCGCGGGCAGGGGCGACCTTCTGGCGCAAGATGGCCGCGCAGGGCGGATCCAAGCCGCCCGAATTCCTCTCCACCCACCCCTCGGACGCGACCCGCATCGCCAATCTACAGGCGCTCGCCCCGCAATACGTGCCGCTTTACCAGCAGAGCAAGGCGCGCTTCCAGACGGCGACGCAGGCGGCCGAGCAGGCCGAGTTGAACGCGTTCACCAAGGGGAAGTAAGCGCAGGCGGATCGGCGGGGGCGGCCGGCGGGCAATCCTTGGCAGGGACGGCCAACCCTACATTTGCCCGATCCCTGTAGCGTTGGCAGTCCCCGGCCAAGGTTTGAGGCGCACGCGAAACTTCAGCCCCCCAAAATCGGCGCCGCGCCACCCCACCCTGCCCCGCACAAAAACAAGTCTGGCCCAGCGGCGGGCCGGTGTTCACGTTCCCCGCCATGTTTGACCCTGTCGAAAAGCTGAAGGAATTCATCCGCCACCCCAGTGTTTCCGCCGACCCGGCATTCAAGGCCGGCATGCAGGGCGCACTCGATTTCACCACCGGCCTGCTCGCCTCCATCGGCTTCGACGTCGAGGTGGTTAAAACCGACCTGCACCCGATCATCATGGCCTCCCGCGGCACCAACCCGGCCTGGCCCCACGTCATCATCTACGGCCATTACGACGTGCAACCGGCCGACCCCCTCCATCTCTGGCAATCGCCCGCCTTTGAGCCGGAAATCCGCGGCAATCGCCTCTACGGGCGCGGCGCCGCCGACAACAAGGGTCCGCTGATGGTCCACATCGCCGCCGTGGCCCGCCTGCTGGAACGCCGGCCCGACCTGCCCCTGCGCATCACCTTCATGATCGAGGGCGAGGAGGAGATGGGCAGCCCAAGCTTCCCGAAATTTCTCGCCGCCTATGGCGACCGCCTCAAGCAGGCCGATCTGGTTTACCTCTCCGACACCCTCCTGCCCAGCGAGGACCAGGTGGTGATTACCTGCGGACTGCGCGGGCTGGTGTTGTGCGACGTGGTCGTCACCGGGCCGAAAAGCGACCTGCACTCCGGCCTGCACGGCGGGGTTTTGCGTAACCCGATTCAGGCGATCGCCGAACTGTGTGCCTCGTTGCACAACCCCGACGGCAGCGTGAACATCCCCGGCTTTTACGACGACGTGATGCCGGTGGAGCCGTGGGAAAAAGAGGAAATCAAAAAACTCGGGGCGGATGCCGAGGCCTACCGGAAGTTTTTGGGGATTCCGGCGTTTTACACCGCCAAAGGCGCCACGCCCTTCGAGGCCACCCGGGTGTTGCCCACGCTGGAGTTTAACGGCATCGGCGGCGGTTATCAGGGCGAGGGCACCAAGACGGTTATCCCGAGCAAAGCCTTCGTGAAACTCAGTTGCCGGCTGGTAGCCAACCAGAAGCCGGCGGTGATCCGCGACCTGCTTTATAAAACCATCAGCGAACGCATGCCGAGCGATGTGACCTTTGAAATCATCGACCAACATCAGGGCGTGCCCTACGTGGTGGTGCCGCCGGATCGCACCAACACCCCGCCCGACCAATCCCCGGTGCTCGCCAACGCCTTCCGTGCCGCCGACCAGGCAATCGCCGCAGTGTTTGGCAAACCGCCGCTTTACCTGCGCGAGGGCGGCAGCGTGCCGATCATCGCCGACATCAAACGTATGACCGGACTGGATTCGGTGATGATCGGGCTGTTCCTGCCGGAGGACAACCTGCACGCGCCCAACGAGAGTTTTAACCTCGATGTGATGGCCAAAGGCATGCGCGCCTCGGAGCGCATCCTCGAGGCGATCGCCGATCGCTGAGGCGCTCGCTGATGGGGCGCGGCCCGATCCAAGTAGTGCAGACTTCCAGTCTTCTTGGATTGGCAGCAGAGCAGACTGAAAGTCTGCGCTACGGATCGATGCTCGCTCCCGCGAGCGCTTACTTTTTCTTCGGGCCGAAGTTAAACTTCACCATCGGCTCATCGGCGGACGGGGCGGCACCTGGGGCGCCCGGTTCGGCACTCGGACTGAGCGGCGAAACCGGTGCCGCCCACGGCGCACCGACAAACGCGGGCGAACCGGCGGGCAAGGCGGCAAAACTGCTCGCGAGCAGCTCGATGGTCTTACGATCCCGGCTGGCACCAAGATCGATTTTCCCCTCAGCCCCCAGCGCCCCCATGATGACCACGATCACCCGGCGATTGTTGCGCAACGCGGTGGCGCTCAGGCAGTATCCGGCGCTGGCGGTGTAGCCGGTCTTCAGGCCATCCACGCCGTCGACCTTCCCCATCAGCTTGTTGTGATTAATCATGTGCTGCGGGCCCTTGGCGCGCAGCGGGCCGAAATCACGCTGTTTGGCCGAGGTGTATTTAAGCACGTCGGTTTTGAGAACGAGGTGGCGGCACAGCAGGGCGAAATCGCGCGGCGTGGACAGGTCACCGTCGGCTAGCTTGCGGCTCTTGGGCGGCAGGCCGTGCGGAGAGCGGAAGGTGGTGCGCGTCATCCCGAGCTCCTTGGCCTTGGCATTCATGAGTTGGACAAACACCTCCACCGAGCCGGCCGAGGTGCGGGCCAAGGCATACGAGCAGTCGTTGGCCGACTGGATCATCATCGCATAAATCATCTCCTCAACCGTGAAGGACTCCGAGGGGTCCAGGTAGACCTGGGTACCACCGATTTTGGAATCCTCCGCGGTTACTTGGACCAGGGTGTTCAGGGCGATCGACCCGCTTTGGAGTTTATCGTAAAGCACCGCGAAGGTCATGAGTTTGGTCATGCTGGCGGGCGGGGTCAGAACATCGGCGTTTTCATGGACCAGGGTTTGCCCGGTCATCGCATCGATGCCGACGTAGCCCTTCCATTGGCCGGCCTTGGCGCCCGCAGCCGAGGCCGGCAGCGAGAAGGCGAAGCTGAAGGTGGCGAGAACGACGGCAAGACGGCGGAAAAACGCAGGTGACATGGAGCAACTAGGAGGGGGATTTTCCCCCACGCGGCGAGCCTGAACAGGGAGATTTGATACTTTCCAGCGGACACACCGCGGAGGAGCGCCGGCAAAACAGAAAAGTAACGAGGTCAAAAGTGGCACAGACTTCCCGTCTGCTTACGCTGCCGCGTGGAGCGCGATGCAGACCGGAAGACTGCGCTACTTGCCTGCCGGCCCAGCCAACGGAGACATAAATCCGGGATGAAGGAAGTTCGGAGCGTTTTGACGTAAAGCGGTCTACGCGGCCTCCCTGTCTTGCGGCTCGGGGTCGGCGCTCCGGTTCGGCTCGGTGATACCCTCCGACGGTCTGATTCCCTCCCTCCCAAGCCCACGAGAACGGCCGAAGAACCTGAAAAGTCAGAATAAAGGTTTATGGTTCTTCAAGATGTGACGATTTAACCCCTAACTTCCCCTGCTCCACCGCGCCCGGCTGCTTAGATTTCCGGCCAACCGACCGCCTTTCTTGTGTCCACCCCCACTCTCATTACCCGCTTGAAAACCTTCTGGGGCTTGGCGCGTCCGTTCTGGATCACCTCAGAGGAACGAAAACCCGCTTGGCTCTTGCTCGGGGCGGTCCTGCTCGCCACCACCGCCCAAAACTGGATCGGCATCCGCCTGTCCTACTGGAACCGGTCGTTTTTCGACACGGTGCAACGCGGCGACTACGGCCATTTCGTCCACCTCGGCGGAGTCATGATCGGGCTGATTTTCCTCTCCATCACCTTCTGGCTGATCGAGGACTACCTGTTTTCCTCCCTGAAAATCCGCTGGCGGCGCTGGATGACCTCGCGACTCCTCGACCAGTGGCTCGGCGACCGCGCCCACTACCTCGGCCAGCTCGACTCGATCCACGGCGACAACCCCGACCAACGCATCAGCGAAGACATCCGCAATTTCGTCTTCACCTCGCTCGACCTGCTCATGCAGGTGGTCTCCGCGGTGATCGGTTTTGCCGCCTTTGTCGTCATTCTCTGGAACCTCTCGGAAGGCCCGCCCACACCGCTGGGGATCCCGCCGCCGGTGAACTTGCCAGAGTCCGTCGCCTGGCTCACCCCCGCCTATGTGATGCTCTGGCGCGCCTATGAAACCACCATGGCGTTCATCACCTCCATTCCCGGGCACCTCGTCTGGTTTTGTTTCCTCTACTCCTGGCTCGGCAGCTGGCTGGTCAATCGGGTCGGCCGACCGATTATCGGCCTGGCCTACGAACAGGAAAAGCTCGAGGCCGACTTCCGCTTCGGCCTGATTCGCCTGCGCGAAAACAGCGAGAGCACCGCACTAATCGAGGGCGAATCGGCCGAGCGGCGCACCCTCGGGGCGAGCTTTTCGCTCATTGTGGGTAACTTCAACGCCCGCCTGATCAAGCAGGTCCACCTCAACGCCTTTAAATCCATTTACTTCCGCCTGTCCGACTCGGTGCCGCTGCTGCTGTCGGCCCCGCGTTTTTTCGCCGGCTCGATCTCGCTGGGGCAACTCACCCAGTTAACCGGGGCGTTTGGCCGGGTGCAGGGTTGCCTGAATTTTTTCATCAACAGTTATGAAACCATCGCCGGGTGGTGGGCGGTTACCGAGCGGCTCGACGGTTTTATGCGCGGCATCGAGCACTCCCACGAGCTGCGCGCCACCCAGAGCCGCATCTACTCCTCGGGCAAAGTCGGCCACGAACTGGTGGTCAAAAACCTCGCGCTGTTCCGTCCCAACGGGGAAGCCCTGCTGGCCCCGGTGAACTTCACCCTCGTCCCCGGCGATTCGGTCCTGATCACCGGCCCCTCCGGTTGCGGCAAAAGCACCCTGTTGCGCGCCCTCGCCGGTCTCTGGCCCTACGAACAGGGTTTCGTCCACCTGCCGGCGCCGTTCCGCTGCATGGTCATGCCCCAGCGCCCCTACCTTCCGATCGGCAGCCTGCGCGCCGTGGTCACCTACCCTGAACCACCAGAAAAGTTCAGCGACGAGGCCGTGCGCACCGCCCTGGCGCTCGCCCAAGTACCCATGCTGGCGGGGCGCCTCGACGAGTGCCAACACTGGTCGCAGCTGCTCTCTGGCGGTGAACAGCAACGCGTCGCCCTAGCGCGCATTTTCCTGCTCAAGCCCGACTGGCTCTTCCTCGATGAGTCCACTTCGGCCATGGATGAAACCGCCGAGCACGCCTTCTACCTGAGCCTGCGCGCCACCTTGCCCGACGTCACCTACCTGACCATCGCCCACCGCAGCACCCTGCGCGCCCTGCACTCCCGCCACTTCCGCGTCCAAACCGAGGCCGACAACACCCACCACATGATCGAGGTCACCACCGGCATGGCCAATTGGTAAGACCCATGCGCAAGCAAGCTCGCCTCTGGCGCGAGACTGGGGTGGCATAGCCGCCTTGCCCCTCTCCCACGCCAAACTCGCCGCCTTTTACCTGCAAATCAGCCAGCAGCTCGGCGCCGGCCTGACCCTCGCCCAAGCTCTCAGTGACCGCTCGGCCGCGCCCGCCGACGACTGCGCCCAACTGGTACGCCGCATCGAAAACGGCGAGCCCGTCGAAGCCATTTTCACCGCGGCCGGCAACTGGTTGCCGGTCGACGACCGCCCCTTCCTTATCGCCGCTGCGCAAACCGGCCGGCTGCCGCGCATTCTCAAAAACCTCGGCGAGCGCCACGAACAACTCGGGCTGCAGCAAGGCCGTATGGTGATGTCCTGCCTTTATCCGGTTGGCGTCTTGCACTTAGGCGCCCTCGTATTCGCGTTGTTTCGCCTCATCAACTGGGAAACCGGCCTGCAGTGGAGTACCCTGAAATTCATCGGCGGAGCGCTGATGATAGTGCTGCCGTTCTGGGGCTCGGTCGGGCTGACCCGGTGGCTGATCGCCCGGCGCAACCCGCTCACGCTGCAGGTGCTCAACTGGCTGCCAGCGATTGGCGGTTATCGCCGCCAGCAGGCACTCGCTAATTTCGCCTACGCGCTGGGCCACCTGCTGGAGGCCGGCGCGCCGATCGGCAGCTCCTGGCGCCAAGCGGGCCGGATCGCCAACGCTCCGCGCATTGCCGCCGCCGCCGACTCGATTGTCGCCGCTATCGACCGCGGCGAAGCCCCCGGCCGCCACCTCAACGCCCACGCCGTTTTCCCCGCCGATTTTGTGTCGCTCTACCGCACTGGCGAAACCACCGGCAACCTCGACCAAAACCTCCTGCTGCTCGCCTCCACCCACCAGGAATGCGCCGACCAACAGCTCAAACTCGCCGCCTCGATCTACCCCACCTTGCTGTTTTTCGCGGTCGCCGGACTGGTTCTCTACATCGTGATTTCCGCCTACTCCGGCTACCTGCGTAACATCGACCAGCTGTTAACCAACATGTGAGTCGGGCCGAAAAGTAGCGCACCGACTTCCAGCCGGCTCGGGAGTTTGGGCGGTGCGCTCACCAAGCAGACTTGAAGTCTGCGCTACTTGTCTGCGGCCCTTAAAACCGGGCCAGCACCTCGGCGGGCGTGCAGCCTTGGGCGCGCAGAGTGCGCAGCGCCAGCGCGTCGTGCCGCTTGGCCAGTCGCTCTCCCTGCGCGTCCAACACTAGCGCACAATGGCAATAGGCCGGCGCCTCGTAGCCGAGCGCCCGAATCACCAGCAACTGGCGAAAGGTCGAGCGGATCAGGTCGGCCCCGCGCACCACCTCGGTGATGGCCAACTCCGCATCGTCCACCGCGCAGGCCAGTTGGTAACTGGGCACGCCGTCCTTGCGCCAAACCAGAAAGTCCCCGAAGTCGCGCCCGGCCGTCGCCGCCTGTGGCCCGCACAAGCCGTCATCGAAGGCCAACACCTCGCCGTCGGGCACGCGAAAGCGCCAGTTCAGCGCCCACCCCGCCGCGTCGAGCGGTGGCAGCGGGGCACCGAGCGCGGGCCGAAACGCCGGAGGATAAAGCGGTTCGTCGCCCGCCGCGCCCTCGTGGGGGGCGGACACGGACGCCTCGGCCAGTTCGCGGCGCGAGTGCTGGCAGGGGAAAATCAGTCCGGCGGCGTGCAGTTGGGCGAGCGCGGCCCGATAGCGGGGCAAGCGCTCGCTTTGGGTGAGCAGTGGTTCGTCCCAGTTCAGGCCGAGCCAGCGCAGGTCTTCGAGCATAGCCGCGACGCAATCGGGGCGGCAGCGATCAGTATCGAGATCGTCGTTGCGCAGCAGGAGGCGACCGCCGGCGGCGAGCGCGCGTTGTTGGGCGATCCAGAAGGTGCGAGCGTGGCCGAGGTGGAGAAGGCCCGTGGGTGAAGGGGCCAGGCGGCCGAGATAACTGGAACTGGAGTTAACCACGAGTCCCACTCATGAAGACGAAAGCGGGAAAATTTAAGTCTTAATTAGCCGGGTTGGGTGGAGCGGGGTTTTGTGGGGGACTCAAAACGCCTCAGTCGTCCCGCCACACGCTCCGGACTCCGAACGTAGCGTGAGCGCGGAGCGCTTTCGTGGGTCGTCGCGAGCCCCGCTCCTCCCCTGCCTCGCCTTAACGATTGTCGCCGCGCCCGGATTTTGGCTTACAACCCAGCATGACCAAGTTGCTCTGCGTTTACTGTTCTTCCAGCACCCAGCTCGACCCGAAGTATTATCAAGAAGCGGAGCGCCTCGGTCGCGAGATGGTGGCCGAGGGCTGGGGCCTGATTTACGGCGGGGGCAACGTCGGGCTGATGGGTTCGGTGGCCCGCAGCGTCAAGGCGGCCGGCGGGGTCGTCGTGGGGGTGATCCCCGACTTCATGCAGACGCGCGAACTCGCCTACCTGGAGGCAAGTGAACTGGTGATCGTGCCCACCATGCGCGAGCGCAAGCGCATCATGGCCGAACGCGCCCAAGCCTTCCTCACCCTGCCCGGCGGCATCGGCACACTCGAGGAGATGACCGAGATCATGAGCGAGCGTTACCTTAACCTCACCCAGAAGCCGCTCGTGTTGCTCAACCAAGACGGCTTTTACGACGAGCTGCTGCGCTTTTTTGAGCGCATGGTAGCAGAGAAGTTCAAGTCTCACGGCTTGGCCGAACTGCTTGCGGTGGCCCCGACGGTATCCGAGATCTGGCCACTCCTGCGCCAGCCGAAGGAATACCGCACCGACCCGCTCTGGCACTAATTCGCGAACTCCGTCTAACCGTGAGCCGGCGAACGTTTGGCGGGGGCCTAGCTGCGCGGTGCGGTATCGAGAATGGCCCCGACCGCATCCTCCAATTCGCGGCCATCACGGGCATCGCGTTCATACTGGGCCAAGGCCGCTTTCACCGCCGACGAGTTGCCCTTGAGCGACAACTCGTAAAGCCGCCCCAGTGACAGCAATGCATTGCTATAAAACGGATGGATCATCGGCAGGGTTAGCCGGGTCTGCTGGCCGCGTTTGACCAACTCTTCGCGCAACCACCCGTGGCGGCTCAACTGCGGCAGTTCCGCTAACCCCAGCACCTCCTCCTGGCCCCGCCGGACCGCCAGCCAACGGCTGCGTTCAGACAGCCACCGGCGCGATTCGGTCGCGCTCATCATGGGCAAGGTCCGGGTGCGCGCCTGATGATAAAAGCTGGTTTGCCACCACAGCTCGAGTGCGCGGGCGTCGGCCCACAGTCCGGCATAAACCCGCGGCAGGCTGTCGAGCGCATCGGCCCCACCGATCAGGCCGCTCAACCAGCGCCGCCAGTGATCGCTTCCCCCCGCCTCGGCCTGGAGTTGTAACACCAGCCAGAGCGCGGCCTGCTCGCGCTCCCGCGACTCCTCGGCCCCACGCTCGGCTTTTAAAAGCGCACTCAGCGAGGGCGGCACGGCGAGCTGCGCCGATTCCTGCTGATACATGTCCATCACCGCCGGACGCTCCCGCCCGCGGCTCAACGCAGCGCACCCTTGCTCCAACCACAAGGGCACCGTGATCCGCTCCGAGACCCCGTGCCAGGCCACCGCCTGACGCAGAATCAAGCCGTTGACCAAGGCACGCCGAACCACGTTGCCCTCAACCGCGACCGGCCAACATACCCGCACCGTAACCAGACCGGGAAGCGCCACTGTCACCGTAAACGGGACCGGTTCCTTCCACTCCGCCGCCGGCACTAAACGCACACTCACTGGAGTATTAAAACCGTCCTCCGGCAGGCCCAACGGTCCAGCCAATGAATTCCAGACCGAGCGGCCGGCGACGATCACCACCCGGGCATCGGCCGCCTCCGGCACAACCACCTCAAACTGCCCCTTTTTCGTATAAAATATCCGGGGTGCCGGCCCCGCACTCGACGGAAGAGCGGTTAAGTCGGGGACTCCTTCCCCGGCCCCCTGGCTCCAGCCCGCCCAAGTCAGCAGGAGGAATAAACCCACGCCCCACCTGCTCACGGCACGACGATGTGCAAAGCGTTGTCCTCGACTGCAACCAGCTTGAGCTTCGCCCACATCGCCGTGAGCTCAGCGGGCAAATTTTGCGCCGCCAGCACGCGCTGAATCACCCACTGCGGCAACCCCGGCACCGCGTGCAGAGGCAATGAGCCGATGTAGAATTCATCCGCCGTGAACACAAAACCGGCGGCCCCGGGGACAAATTTGCCCCGCGCTTGAATCACCAGCGGTTGCGAGAGTTCGAGGGCCTGCCACTTGCCGAGCACGCCGATCTGAATGATCCCGCCGGTGATGCGGAAATTAACCTGCTCGGGAATGACCAACTTGGTGGAGTCAGACGGGGTTTTCGCGACCGCACTCGCCATCCATGCATTGAGCTCCTCTTCACAGAAGAGCAAATCAGTCGAGCGCCCCTCGGCGAGCAGTTGGTGTTTTCGCGTCCACTGGCGAGCCTTGGCGCTATTGAACGCTCCTTGCACAAAGGATACCTCACTGGTGGTCACCACCTCGGGCGGCTTAATCAACACCGCGACGGGTTTGAGTACCAAATAGAGAGAGGCCACCCCCACCCCCAGGGCCACGCCCAATAACGCGCCCAGCGTCACCTCGATGAAGCCGGGGCCGTTGAGCGCGCGATCAATCCGCTTGTTGGAAACCATAGGGGTAAGGAGTTAAAATTTGTCAGGCGCAGAAATTCAACGCAGTCGATGCCTTGCAGCGCAGGCTCAACTCCGGATCCGGCCCTTGCGAGATTCTTCGACGTAGCGATAAGAGAAGGCGTAGTACGACCAACTCGCCGCCAGCCCGATGAAAACGGTGAAGGTCATCAGGGGATAACCGGCGACCAAAAATCCGATCAGGGCAAAGGTCGGCACCCAAAAATACAGCTTGGTGGAACGCAGCATGGCCACGAGTACGACCAGCCGGAAGGCATCCCGGAACTCCAGGTTGCGTTGGTATTGGTAAATACCTGCAACGGTGAGCGGTCCGGCCAGCATCACCGCCGGCACTAGGGGCAGGTAGTTAAACGCCCCGTAGTTGATAAAAAAGTGCAGCGGCCAAGCCAGCGCCCACGCCGCCAAAATGGGAACCAGCCCCAGCACCAAGAAAATGGCAAAGGCCGCCAGCCCGTTGGAGAACAACCGGCTCCAGTCGCCCCACTCGGGGAACTCAAGATCCTCCCCGCGGCGAGCTTGATCGACCATGGCGTAGAGGTAGCCGAAGGCCAGAAAATGGGCGATCGGGATGATCAACAACAACGCCCCGACGACAGCTTTGAGGAACCACGACTGGTCGGAAAAGAGGCGTTTGCAAACTTGTTCAAGGGAAGGCATTGCGGTGGGCGTATTTTTGCCGCGAAATAAGCCACCCGCCGATGGATACCTCAACCAAATTAAACCAAATCATCGCTCAGGTCGAAGTCGCCATCGACCAACTCGTGCCCGCGCACGACGGCAGCGACGCCGGCCCGGTGCGTATTCACGCGGCCATGCGCTACAGCCTGCAGGCCGGCGGCAAGCGGGTGCGCCCGGTCTTGGCGCTGGCAGCGGCCGCGCTCTTCAAGCCGGCCGCCGACCCCATGCCGGCAGCTATCGCCTTGGAGTGCCTGCACACCTACTCGCTTGTGCACGACGACCTGCCCTGCATGGACAACGACGACCTGCGGCGCGGCCGCCCCACGGCCCATCGCCAATTCGACGAAGCCACCGCCTTGCTCGCCGGGGACGCCCTGCTCACCCACGCCTTCGTCCTGCTGGCCACTCACTACGGCACCGCCCCCCAGCTCGCGACCGCGCTGGTGCGCGAACTGGCCGAGGCCGCCTCAGGGGCCCGCTTGGTCGGCGGGCAAATGCAGGATCTCCTAGCCGAGAAAAAAACCAGCGCCACCGCCGCCGAACTCGACTACATTCACCTCAACAAAACTGCCGCCATGCTCGAAGCCTCGCTCGTCATGGGTGGGCTGGTCGGCGAGGCCACCCCCGTTGACCTGGCCAACCTGCGCACCGCCGGCCGCCACCTCGGACTGGCATTCCAGATCGTTGACGACGTGCTCGACGCCACCGCCGACAGCACCACCCTCGGCAAGACCGCCGGCAAAGATGCCAAAGCGGGCAAGACGACTTATGTCAGTCTGCACGGCATCGAAACCGCCCGGCGCCTGGCCCAGGAGCAGACCACCGCCGCCCTCGAGGCCATCCGCTCTCTGCCAGGCGACACCGCATTCCTGCTCCAACTCGCCGAGTCGCTTTTGGCGCGCGCTAAATAATCTGCGCAACCCGCCTCCACTTCCGGACGGTCCAGGCGGCGGCGTTACGAGGCCTTTACCCGCGTGCGGCTGAACTCCTCGCACAGCGCCAAAATTTCCTTGGCCGTGGATAGCTGGAGCGCCGCGCTGGCCAGCTTCTGGGCGTCACTCAGGCTCATCGAGCGAATCAGGTATTTAACCGAGGGGATGAGCGGCGGAGTCATGCTCAATTCATCCACCCCCAGGCCGAGCAAGAGCGGAGCGTAAACGGCGTCGCCCGCCATTTCGCCACAGACACTAACCTTGATTTTCTGACTGTGGGCCTGATCGACCACCGACTTCAAAGTGCGAATGACCGCCGGATGGGTGGGCTCGTAGAGATGGGCGATCCGATCGTTCACCCGGTCGATGGCGAGCAGGTACTGAATCAGGTCATTGGTACCGATACTGAAAAAGTCGCAATCCCTCGCCAGCAAATCGGCGGTGATCGCCGCGCTGGGGATCTCGATCATCGTCCCCACCTGTAAATTGGGGTTAAAGGCGATACGGCGGTTCGTGAGCTCCTCCTTGCACTCGGCAAGCACGGCGTTGGCGCGGGCTAGTTCCTCGCGCCCGCTGATCATCGGGTACATCAGGCGGATGTCGCCGTGAATGCTGGCCCGCAGAATGGCGCGCAACTGGTCTTTGAAAATCTTCGGGTTATCCAAACAGAAGCGAATCGCCCGGTAGCCGAGGAAGGGATTGTCCTCCTTGGGGAAAAGATGCGCCTGCCCGGCCATGGGCTTGTCGCCGCCCAGGTCGAGCGTGCGGATCACCACCGGAGCCGGAGCGAGCGACTCGGCAATCGCCTTGTAGGCCAGATACTGCTCGTTCTCGCTCGGGATCCGGCCCGAGCTGAGGTACAAAAATTCGGTGCGGAACAGCCCGACGCCGTCCGCCAAATACTCTTTAACCAAGGCAGCCTCGTCCACCTTTTCGATGTTGGCCCGCAGCGTGATTGCCACCCCGTCGAGAGTGATTGCCGGGCGGCGATTCGCCTCCATCAACCGCTGCTCGTAGCCCTTTTTCTGCAGCTGGATCTGGCCGTAACGGAATAGCGTGTCCTGGGTCGGATTGATGATCACCACGCCCTCGTAGCCATCCACCAGCAACCAATCGCCGGACTGAACCTGCTTGGTCAAATCCCGCAGGCCCACCACCGCCGGCACCTTCATCGAGCGGGCGACGATCACCGCGTGACTGGTCTTGCTGCCCGAGTCGGTGACGATGGCGAGCGCCTGAGAGCTGTCGATGCCGGCGGCATCCGACGGCGAGACGTCGTTGGCCACCACCACGCGTTTTTCCACCAACTGACTGAGATTCTGGCTCGACTGGCCGAGCAGGTTTTGGAGCACGCGTTGAGCCACGTCGCGAATGTCGCAGGCGCGCTCGCGCAGGTACTCGTCATCAATCTCGGCGAAGGCCTTAATGTAACGCTGTGAGACCTTGTCGAAGCAGGTTTCGATGTTTTTTCCGCTCGTCTCGAATTCGCGAATCGTCTCCGAAATCAGCGCTTGGTCTTCCAAAACCAGCAAATGCGCATCGAAAATCTGGGCCTCCTCGGCTCCGAGATTTTTGTCCACCTCGGCCATGATTTTCTGAATCTGCTGGCGGGTGACGACGATCGCGTGCTCGAAGCGGGTAATTTCCGCCGGACGCTTCTCGTCCTCCACATCGTAAGAGGGCACCTCGACATCGCTTTGGATGTACAGAAACGCCTGCCCATAAGTAATTCCGTGCGAGGCGGATATGCCTTGCACTAAGGTCTCAGGTTTAACGGATTTTTCCGTGGGCATTCAGGGGGTGCATCGTCGGGCCGGGGCTGACCTCATGACGCAAAGCGATAACGACTTAGCATTGCATGGGGTCAACTCGCTTTTGCAAATAACGGCTCCGTATTTTCCCTAGCGCTCAGGCCAGCCGGGTTTCCGTTACAAAAGCCGGGGCTCCCAACAGCTCCCGAATCCGGCCGGTGATCGCAGCGACGGGGGCGTTATCCGGCAAAAACGCAAAGCAGGCGCTGCCGCTGCCGCTCATGCAAACGCGGAGGTTAAACTCCTCGCGTAACCGTTCCACCAACACCGGAAGAATGATGTATTTGGTGAAGGCCGGCCCCTCCATGTTGTTGTAAAGCAACGTCTCGGCTGGGGCATCGGGCTGCTCGAGCCAGGCAGCCAGCCGCGCCTCGGCCTCGGCCGCCGGCAGGTAAGACGCCGGCGCCCCGGCCGCCATGCGTTGGTAGGCCCACACGGTACTGATGCTGAACAGCGGCTTGAAAATCAGCACCCGGCGCCCGCGCAACCGCTCCCGGGCCTGCGCCGGCAAGGGGGTTAACTGCTCACCCCGCCCGCGCATGATCACCGGCGCGCCCGCCAAAAAGAGCACGCAGTCCGAGCCCAGTTGCCCCGCCACCGTGGCCAACGCCTCCGGGCTCAGCGCCTGCGCGGCGCCGGCCAGGGTGTTTAAGGCCAACAGCGCCGTGGTCGCGTTGCTGCTGCCTCCGCCTAGGCCCGCGCCCATCGGGGTGCGTTTTTGCAGGCTAAAGTGCGCTCCGCCCGACCACCCCGTGGCCTGCGCGAAGGCGCGGGCCGCGCGCAATACCAGGTTCGTCTCGTCGACGGCCAGCGTCGCGTCATCGCACTCCAGCGTAAAGCCGGCGGGCCGCGCCGTGACCGTGAGGGTGTCGCCAAACTCAACCGGAGCGACCACCGACACGAGGTCGTGAAAACCGTCCGGACGCCGCCCGGTGATGGCGAGGAACAGGTTTAATTTCGCGGGACTAGGCAGCACGATGCTCACGCCGGCCACTAAACCGGCCCGCCTCTACGAAGAAACGCCAATCCGCCGGCCGAACGAATTTTCTTTCGATTAGCCGCCTTTCCCAGTCAGTAGTGGGCCACTCCCATGCCTTGCGATCTCATCCTCGCCCTCGACGTCCCCACCCGTGAACAAGCCGCGCCCCTGCTCCGCCAACTGCGCGGAGAGCTGCGCTGGGTAAAAATCGGCCTGCAAATGTTCACCGCGTACGGCCCTGATTACGTCAAGGCCGTCGCCGATGAAGGGTTCAACATCTTCCTCGATCTCAAGCTCCACGACATCCCCAACACCGTGGCCAAGGCGGTCGAGTCGCTCGCGCCCCTGCCCATCGGCATGCTCACCCTGCACGCCGGCGGTGGTCGCGAAATGATGAGCTACGCCCGCAAGGCCCAGCTGCAAACCAAGCCCGATTTGCTCCTGCTCGGCGTCACCGTGCTCACCTCCATGGACGCCGCCGGCTTGGCCGAACTCGGCATCAATGTGACCCCCGAGGCCCAAGTTACCCGCCTCGGCCAGCTCGCCGTTGCCGCCGGTCTCACCGGGCTGGTCTGCTCGCCGCTCGAAGTCGGCCTGCTGCGCTCCCAACTTCCCGCCGGCGTGCAATTGGTCACCCCCGGCATCCGACCCGCCGGCGAAGCCGGTGGCGATGACCAGAAGCGCATCATGACCCCGGCCGATGCCGCCCGTGCCGGCTCCAGTTACATCGTCGTCGGTCGCCCCATTCTCAACGCCAAGGATCCGGTGGCCGCCACCCGCGCCATCCTGGCCGATCTCGCCTCCGCCTAATCCGACAGCCCGCCCGTTAACCCCCCAAGCCCACCCCCAAAAACCATGCCCCGCACCGCCGCCATCCTCCTCGCCGCTGGTAGCGGTCAACGCATGAACGGGGCCGTCGGGGACAAGATCCTCGCGCCTCTCGGCGGCCGCCCCCTGTTCGTCCACTCGGCGACCACCTTCGCCGAAAGTGGCGTGGCCGATTTCTACGTCATCGTTTACCGCGATCAGAAGCAGATGATGGAACTGTCCGCCTACGCCCCCACCCCGGCGCTCTTCGTGCCCGGCGGAGCGGAGCGCCAGGACTCGGTGGCGGCGGCCCTCGCCGCGCTGCCCCCCGACATCGGCAAGGTTTTCATCCACGATTGCGCCCGCCCCTTTGTGCAGGTGGATCAACTCATCGCCCTGCACAAAATCGTGCTCCGCGAAGACGCCGTGGTGCTTGCCCACCGCGTCACCGATTCAATCAAAGAACACCGCGACGGGGGGCACCTCAAGTCGCTCGATCGCGATCGGCTCTGGGCGATGGAAACCCCGCAGGTTTTCGCCCGTGATCTCATCGTCGAAGCCTACGCCAAGGTGGCCAAGAAAAAGCTGCGCATCACCGACGATGCCGCTGCCGTCGAACTGCTCAAACACCCGGTCGCCATCCTCGAAAACACGTTGCCCAACCCCAAGCTGACCACCCCTGCCGATCTGCCCTGGTTCGAGTACCTGCTCGCCCAGCAGAGCCACTGATTCCCCCCCGTGCCTGGCCCCGGGGATTTAGGACTTTTATGAACTTACGCATTGGCCACGGCTACGACATCCACCGCACCATCAGCGGCCGCCCGATGATTCTCGGCGGAGTGCATTTCCCCGAATCCCCCGTGGGACTCGACGGTCACTCCGACGCCGACTGCCTCACCCACGCCATTTGCGACGCGCTGCTCGGCGCCGCCGCGCTGCCCGACATCGGCCACTTTTTCCCCAACACCGATCCGGTTTACAAAAACATAGACTCTCAGGTTTTGCTGCAACGCGTGACCGCCGAGCTGGCTACCCGTGGATGGAGGATCGTCAACCTGGACGCCTCGCTCATCGCGGAAGCGCCCAAGATTTACCCGCGCCTGGCCGAGATGAAGGCCGCCCTCGCCCGCTCAACCGGGCTCGAGGTTTCGCAGATCGGCCTCAAGGCCACCACCAACGAAGGCGTTGACCAGATCGGCCAGGGCCTGGCCATCGCCGCCCACGCCGTCGCCTTAATCGAGCACACTTAATTCCCATTCATGCGTCCGTCCGTCCGCCTCCTGTTCACCCTGTTCTCCCTCGTGCTGCTGGCCGGCTGCTTTAAGCGCGAAACCGCCGTCGAACGCGGCTACCAAACGAAGACCCTCCACCGCGGCATGGGGCCCGAACCGGCCGACCTCGACCCGCACCTGGCGACCACGGCCAACGACTACACCGTGCTCTCCGCCCTGTTTGAGGGCCTGGTCGCCGAGGACCCGAAAACCCTCGCCCCCGTCCCCGGCGTCGCCTCCCACTGGGAACTCTCCCCGGACGGCCTCACTTACACCTTCCACCTGCGCGCCGACGCCCATTGGTCCAACGGCGATCCGGTCACCGCCCGCGACTTCCTTGCTTCGTGGCAACGCGTGCTGACCCCCTCGCTCGCCGCCGACAACGCCAGCCTGCTCTACATCGTCCAAAACGCCGAGGCCTTCCACAAAGGGGCGCTCACCGACTTCACCCAAGTCGGTTTCGCCGCGCCCGATGCCCGCACGGTGCGTATCAGCCTGGAGCACCCCGCCTCCTATTTCCTCTCCCTGCTGCAACACTGGGTCTGGTGGCCCGTACACCTGCCCACCCTGCAAAAATCCGGCTCACCCCATGTGCGCGGCAACCCCTGGGCGCGTCCCGACACCTTTGTGGGTAACGGCCCGTTCACCCTCAAGGAATGGCGCACCGGCCAACACATCGAGGTGGTCAAGTCGCTCACCTATTGGGACCGCGCAAGCGTCCAGCTGAACGCGATCCGTTTCCTGCCGATCGAGGATCTCAACGCCGAGGAGCGCGCATTTCGCTCCGGCCTGCTTCACCTCACCGAGGCCCTGCCCCTTGCCAAGGTGGCGGCCTACCGCGCCGACCACCCCGAGCTGCTGCGCATCGATCCGTATTTGGGCACCTACTACTACACGCTCAACACCAACCGCCCCTTCCTCAACGAGGCCAAAATCCGCCGCGCCCTCGCCCTGTCCGTGGACCGCACGGGCATCGCCGAAAAACTCCTCGGTGGCGGCCAGACGCCTGCCTACGCCTTCACCCCGCCTGGCACCGCTGGCTATACGCCGGCCGCCCGCTTCGCCACCGACTATGACGAAGCGCGCCGGCTGCTCGTCGAGGCCGGCTATCCGGGCGGCAACGGCGCGCCCATCCTCGAGCTGTTGCTCAACACCTCCGACAACCACCGCATCATCGCCGAGGCCGTTCAGGCCGGTTGGCGCCGCGAACTCGGGCTCGAAGTGCGTCTGCTCAACATGGAGGGCAAGAGCGTGCTGGCGGCCCGCCGCGCCGGCGATTTCCAGATCCTGCGCTCCTCCTGGATCGGCGACTACAACGACCCAGCCACCTTCCTTTCAGTCTGGACTGCCGACAGCGGCAACAACTCCAGCGGTTGGCGCAAGCCCGCCTACGACCAGTTGTTATACCAGGCAGCCCGTACCCCCGATGGCGAGGCGCGCCACGACCTGTTCCAGCAAGCCGAAGCACTGCTCGTGGCCGACGCCCCGTTCATCCCGCTCTACACCTACACCCACGTTTTCTTAAAACACCCGTCCGTCCAGGGCTGGTATCCAAACCTGCTCGACCACCACCCCTACAAACACGTGTCGCTCGAAGCCCCCCGCCCCTCCCCGTAACGCGACCCTCGCGCCGCTGCCTACCGCGAACCGTTAGCTGCGAAACAACGCAAAGATCGCATAGAAACACAGGGATTGTTCTTTGCGCCCTTTGCGTTCTTTTGCGGCTAAACTGCCTTGGTTTCATCCGGATCGATCGATCTTAGTATCCATTAATCGGCCACTTCTCCGCCCGCTGTTTCCCCCCATGAGCCTCCGTCCGTTCCCCCCGCTCGCCCACCTCGCCGCCGCCACCGCGCTTTGCCTCTGCACCATGCTGGTCGGCTGCTCGAAAAACGCCGCACCCGCCGACCACCCCGCCGCCGCGCCTGACCGCGTCGCCACCCCGAAAATCCTCCGCGTCGGCAATGGCACCGAGCCCCAGGACCTCGACCCGCATGTGGTCTCCGGCGTCCCTGAACACAAAATCATCACCGCCTTGCTCGAGGGTCTGGTCACCTACGGGCCCACGGGTGGCATCGCCCCCGGCATGGCCGAGCGCTGGGAGACCTCCGACGACGGCCTGACCTACACGTTTCATCTGCGTGGTAACGCCAAGTGGTCCAACGGCGAACCGCTCACCTCCCAGGACTTCGTGAGCTCCTTCAAGCGTATCCTCACCCCGTCGCTCGGTGCTGAATACGCCTACAAGCTGTTCCACCTGGTCAACGCCGAGGAGTTCAACACCGGCAAGCTCACGGACTTTTCCAAGGTCGGCGCGCAGGCCGTCGATGCGCACACCTTGCGCCTCACGCTCAAGCACCGCACGCCCTTCCTGCTCGAATCGCTCCAGCACTACGCTTGGTTCCCGGTGCACCTGCCCACGTTAAAAAAATTCGGCGAGCCCAACCGCAAGGGCAGCGCGTGGACCCGCCCGGGCAACTACGTGGGCAACGGCCCGTTCACGTTGGTTGAGTGGTCGCCCAACCAGAAAATCACCGTCGCCCGCTCCCGCACCTACTGGGACCAAGCGCACGTCGCCCTCGACGGCATCGAGTTTTACGCGATCGACAGTGCCGAAACCGAGGAGCGGCTCTTCCGCACCGGCCGGCTCGATTACTGCAACACCCTGCCGCTCGCCAAAACCGAACTCTATCGCCGCGAGCGCCCAGAGACCTACCGCCAGACGCCCTACTACGGCGTTTATTATTACCGGCTCAATGTCACCCGTAAGCCGCTCGACGACCGCCGCGTGCGCCGCGCCCTTTCCCTCGCCATAGACCGCGAAAGCATCATCGAAAACATCCTGCGTGCCGGCGGCCAATCGCCGGCGCGCCATTTCACCCCGCCCTCCCCCAAGTTCACCGCCTCGGCCCAACTCACGGGCGATCTGGCGGAGGCAAAACGCCTGCTTGCCGAGGCTGGTTACCCCGAGGGCAAAAACCTGCCGCCGGTTGAAATCCTGTTCAACACCGCCGACAGCCACCGGATCATCGCCGAAGCGGTCCAGCAGATGTGGAAAACCCGGCTCGGGGTGAACGCCACGATCATTAACCAGGAGTGGAAAGTGTACCTCGATTCGCAACGGACGGGTAACTACCAGGTCGCCCGCGCCGGGTGGATTGGCGACTACGAGGACCCGCACACCTTTCTCGACTTATGGGTGTCGGGTGGAGGCAACAACCAGACCGGATGGGGCAGCGCCGATTACGACCGGTTGTTGCGCGGTGCGCTGGAAACCAAAACCGAGCCGGAGCGTATGGCTGTTTACCAGGAGCTAGAAAAGATCCTGCAGGAGGAAGTGCCCGTAATCCCCATTTATTTTTACAGCCGGGTTTATGCGATCAGTCCGAAGGTCCTGAATTGGACCACCAGTCCGATGGACAACCGCGGCTGGAAATGGGTGGACTTGGCCCCATAGCCGGCCGCGGAAAAGGAGCCGGCGGAGGCGTGCGCGCAGCTCCGTTGCCGAGCGATCGGATGGGCTCACGGGGATTGCGCCCCGTGAGCCTTCCACACCACCGGACGTGCGGTTTTCCGCATCCGGCGGTTGAGTCGGAGGACGACCTATGTCGCCGCCGTTTCCCACGGCAGGGTAAACCCATAGCGTTCCAGCGTCTTGTTCTTCAGTGCGCTCGTCATCACCCAGTGCCGGGCGATCGCCCACGCTCCTTTCGCGCTGTAGGCCATGCCGAGGATCTCTCCTC
>CAMBUJ010000028.1 GCA_945871005.1 Opitutus sp. GAS368
TCCTCGGCACGCTCCTACTTCTGGTCGGTCGTCTGGGAGCAGGTAAAGAACTCGCCCTGGATTGGCCACGGGGCCGACGCCTACCAGTACATTCAGCCCCGCCTGCACGGCGCGCAGCCCCACAACGTCGTCCTCCAGTGGCTTTATGAATATGGGATCGTGGGAACGCTACCGCTCTGTCTGCTGCTCGTTGCGGCTCTGGCTGCCGGATTCCGCCGGCACCCGCCGGCCGAAGAACAGAACCGATCCTTTCAGCTCTGGGCGGCGGCGGCCGTAGCGGGGGCGGCCGGTTTTGGCCTCTTTGACGGGGCGTTTTACCACATGGTCATTTTTATGCCGGCCTCCGTGTTTGTCGGCTTCGCCCTCGGCGCCAACCCTGCGGGCACCCGGTCGGTCGTTGGCACCCATAAAATCCTGCGCCCAATCCTGCTCATCGCCCTCGTTGTTCTGTTCGTGCACGTCTGGCTCGGCTTGATGCTCCTGCGCGCCCCTAATGTGACACCGGACTCCCCGGCCGCCCGTGTGCTGCAAGCGTTTCCGAGCACGACCCACGGCCTTGGATCACGGATTAAATCCTGGGAAAAAACCCACCCGGAAGTTGTCATGAACTGGATCACGTGGGCCCAAACCGCCTCCAACCAACAGCCGGAGTTCCACCTCGCCGCCCTGCAGATCCACTTTAACCACCGGGATTTTATCGCTGCGGAAAAAGAACTGCTAGCGCTGCGCCGCAAAGTCAGCGTCGTTGAACTGCCCGACGTGGAGCGATTGCTCATCGAGATCACCCCAAAAGCCCGCGCCCAGACCGCTGCGACCCCAAAAACCGCCCCCCCTCCATCCACTCCCTGATTAGACCGTTTGCGGGTCCCGCCAAGCGCACTTACCCCGCTGCACCCTCAGCCCTATCCTCGCCTCCATTTACAGGATTGCCCGCCGCGTTCCTCCCGCGAACCTGTCACCAGCATGACGCCACCCCTGGGACGCCTTTCGGAAGAACACCTGTCAACCATTCAGGGCCACTTCGACACGCACCCCGCCCCCACCACCGCCGCCAGTCGCAGCTACCGCCGCCTGCTCGCCCATTATTACAACCGCCTCATCCCGGCCACCGCCTCGGTCCTGGAGTTCGGCTGCGGCGACGGCGAACTGCTCGCCCTGATTCACGCCCGCCGCAAAACCGGCGTCGACCTGTCCGCCGCCCAAATCGACCGGGCCCGCGCCCGTATCCCCGAGGGTCACTTCCACGTCCAAGCCGGCGAACGACTCTCCCTGCCCGAGACCTTCGACGTGATTATTCTCTCCGAGACCCTCGACCACTCGGCCGACGTGCAGCGCCTGCTCGACCAGCTCGCCACCGTCGCTAACGCCGAAACCCGGTTGTTGATCAACTTCCACAACAACCTCTGGCGCCCCCTCTTCGCTCTCGGCGAATGGATCCACCTGCGCGCCGCCGCCCCGCCCGGCAACTGGCTGTCGTCTCTCGACATCGAAAACCTGCTCGAACTCTCCGCCTGGGAAACCATCAAGCGCCAACCCCGCCTACTCTGCCCCATCGCCGTCCCCCTGCTCGCGCCGCTGCTCAACCGCTGGGTCGCCCCGTTCCTGCCCTTTGCCTGCCTGGCCATTTTCAACGTTTCCCGCCTCCGCACGACCGCCGCCGGCCCGGCCCGCTCGGTCTCCGTGATCATTCCCGCCCGCAACGAGGCGGGCAACATCGAGGACGCCGTCCGGCGTACCCCGGAAATGGGTACGTGGACCGAACTGATCTTCGTCGAGGGGCACTCGAGCGACCACACCTGGGCGGAGATCGAGCGCGTGCGCGCCGCCTATCCCCAGCGGCGCATCACCACCTTGCGCCAGACGGGGAAGGGCAAGGGCAACGCGGTGCGCGAGGGCTACGCGGTCGCCACCGGCGAGATCCTCATGATCCTCGATGCCGACCTGACCATGCCACCAGAAGAGTTGCCCAAGTTTTACGAAGCGATTGTCAGCGGCAAAGCCGAGTTCGCCAACGGCTCCCGCCTGGTCTATCCGATGGACAAGAAGGCGATGCAGTTCCTCAACATGATCGCCAACAAGTTTTTCGGCCTATCGTTCTCCTGGCTACTCGGCCAAAAGGTCAAAGATACCCTGTGCGGCACCAAGGTTCTCACCCGCGCCCACTACCTCAAAATCGCCGCCCACCGCGCCTACTTCGGTGAGTTCGATCCGTTTGGGGACTTCGATCTGCTGTTTGGCGCGGACAAACAAAACCTGAAAATCCGCGACATCCCCATCCGCTACCGCGAGCGCACCTACGGCACCACCAACATTCAACGCTGGCGCCACGGATTGCTCCTGTTCCGCATGCTCGGCGTCGCCGCCCGCAAATTGAAATTCGTCTGAGCGCACCATCGCCCCCCCGCATGCCCCCGAACCCCGCCCCGCTCGACGTCAACCAACACAACGCCGAGATCCACGAAAACCTCCACCACTGGCAACGAAAGCCCGCGCTCCAGGCCGAGTACCGGCGCTTTTACCAGGAGATCGCCGGCCGCCTGACCGACCTGCCCCCCGGGCCGGTGCTCGAATGCGGATCCGGGATTGGCAACCTCAAGTCCGTCCTGCCCCAGGCCATCACCAGCGACCTATTTGCCAATCCCTGGCTCGACCGGCAGGAAAACATTTTTGCGCTTTCCGACGCCGACGCCTCGCTGGCCGCCGTGGTGCTGTTCGATGTGTTTCACCACCTACAATACCCCGGCACCGCCCTGCGCGAACTCCACCGCGTGCTTAAGCCGGGCGGCCGCATTATCCTCTTTGAGCCGGCCGCCGGCCTGCTCGGCCGCGTCGTTCTGGGCCTGTTCCATCACGAACCGCTCGCCCTAGCCGCCCCGATCACTTGGTCGGCCCCCGCCGGCTTCGATCCGCGCGCGGTCAACTACTACGCAGCCCAGGGCAACGCCTGGCGGCTGTTTGGTCGCGCCGGACAGACCGAGCCGCTCGCTGAGATCGGCTTACGTCCAAGCGAGGTCAGCTATTTTCCAGCGCTCCCGTGGCTGCTCACCGGCGGCTTTCGCGGCCCCACGCTTTGCCCTCACGCGCTCCGCGTTATTCCCACCGGGCTGGAGTGGGCGCTCGGACTGGCGCCCAAGCTGTTTGCTTCGCGCATGATTGTGGTCCTGGAAAAAACTGGGCCTCAGGGCGAAACGCCCTGACCCCCGCCCCACTTCCCTGCCCCCCCCCCGCTGCCCCTTTCATGCGCGCCCCCCTCGTCACCTGGCCGCCGGTCCTGCGTACTTTCGCCTTTTGGCGCTTCACGCTAACCGCGACGGCCCTCTGCGCTCTGCATTTGGGGTTGGCCCTCGGCGTCGCCGAGCGCACCGGCATGACCTACGACGAAATTGCCCACGTCACCGCCGGCCAAGCGTACAACGAACGCGCCGACTTCCGGCTCCAACCGGAAAACGGTAACCTGCCGCAACGCCTTCATGGGCTGGTCGCGAGCCTGGGCACGGGAGCGCCGCTGCCGCCCATTGCGCATCCGGCTTGGCCGAGATCCGATGTGTGGCTGTACGGCCACACCTTCTTCTTTGAAGGCCAAGTCGCTCCTGGACTCATCCTGCTGCACGCCCGGGCCGCCAATCTACTCTGGAGCCTGGCGATCGGGCTGTTGGTCTTATTGTGGGCTCGTCGGCTCGGCGGGGATCTGGCCGGCCTGGGCGCACTCGCGCTTTGGGCGGCCGAGCCGGCCCTATTTGCCAACGGGCCCCTGGCGACCTCGGATATGTGCGCGGCCTTCTGGCTGACGGCTACCTGTGGCCTGTGGTGGCGCGCACTCGACCGGACGAGTGTCGGCACCGTGCTGGCGGCTTCACTGGCCTTCGGATTGTGCGCGATCGCCAAATTCTCCGTGTTGATCCTCGGGCCGACCCTCCTGCTCATTTCCGCGCTCTGGCTCAAAACTCAGGTCACGAAGATGCGACCGGCGCTGCTCCGGTTGGGTCTCAGCGCCGGCGGGGCCGCGCTGGCGGCCCTCCTGATTATCTGGACCGCCTTTGGCTTTCGTCAGGCGGCACCCAACCTGGAGTCGACTCCATTTGCGGGCTTCTTCGTCGAATGGCATTCCTTGCAGGAGGGAATCGGCCTTACCGGGTCCCTGATCGGCCTCACGCACAAACTCGGCCTGCTGCCCGATGCTTATTCGTATGGGCTCACCTTTGTTTTAGCCTGGAGCAAGGCCCGGGCTGCTTTTCTGGATGGAGCTTACTCCATCACCGGTTGGTGGGATTTCTTCCCCCGTGCGTTTTTCTACAAAACCTCCCCGGCCCTGTTGCTTGGTCTGCTGTTCGCCCTGACTGCTGCGATACGGGCGCGGCTCTGGCGACACTGCGGGCCCGGCCTGCTCGTCCTCGGCTCGTTGGTCACCGTTTACGGGCTCATCTCCATAGGCAGTTCGCTCAACATCGGACACCGGCACCTTTTACCCATTTACCCGGCGCTCTTTATCGCCTCGGGCTGGGGCCTCGCGCGCTTCGCAAAAAACCGACTGGCAACCGCTCTCGCGCTGCTCGGCACGCTCATGCCCGCCGGGTTCACCCTCAGCCAATCCCGGCAGGCCCCGCTGGCTTGGTTTAGCCCGTTGGCCGGCGGCTCCGAAGCAGGCTGGAAGCGGCTCGGCGACAGCTCGCTCGACTGGGGCCAAGGCCTGCCCGCGCTCGCCGACTGGTGGTATCAGCGCCCCCACCCCGCGAAGCCATCAGACCCGCTTTATCTGTTCTATTTCGGCAACGACACGCCCGCCAACTACGGGCTCAGACCCGTGCCGATCACTGGTATCGGCAGGCTGCGCGTGATGGCCCCTTACTACGATCTAAGACCCGGCTGCTATGCCTTTGGGGCCACCATGCTCCAGCAAATCTACAGTCCGGTCCGCGGCCCCTGGACACTCGAATGGGAGCAGCAATATCAACTACTACGCCGACTCCAACCCGACTTCCGGCGTATGGCCGAACAGGGGCGCCCAACCCCGTCGGGGCTTTCCCCTGAGCGCCTGAACCAGTTGTGGCGGCTCTTTGAGCAACTGCGAACCGCCCGCCTCTGCCATTATCTCCGTGCCCGGGGAGCGGACCTCGTTCTGGAGCATACGACCTTTTTATTTTTCCTCAACGCGCAGGAGATCGCTGATTACACGGAACGCCCGGCCAGCACCTTGCCAGCCACGGCCTGGCAATAGCCCGACCCGCAATCAGCGGGTGGCGGCGGGCCTCGGCGAAGCTGGTGGAGTTGCCGGCTGCACGTCGATCACCCGACTGACCCGTTGCAGCTTGGAGCCAAAGCGGCGCTCCGCCAACGGCTCAAGAAGTACGCCGACCGGCAGTCGCGATTCCGGCTCGAGCATCCAGCCACCGTCGGCCGCAAGCGGGACAAAGTGCTGGGTAACGATGATTTCTTGGAACGAGCCGATCCGCCAGTGGTAAGCAAGGCCAGCGGCATTCTGGCTGGCACGTACGCAGGAGCTGGAGCCCATGCCCTGCGCAAACCAGAACAGCGGACTTTTATCCGTCAGCACCAACCGCTCGGCGGGGGCGCGCCGGTTGATCACGGCGAGTTCCCAGCGTTGTGCGGATTCAATCAGGTTAATATCAAAAAGGTTCTGGGTCACGCGCGCCCCCCACACCCCGTAGCAGATGAGGGCCGCCGCGATGGCTGGACCGGCCAAGCGCCAGCGGCGGTGCTGTTCCAGCAAACCGACTGTCCCGCCCACCATCAAAGCGACCAAACCGTGTAACGGCAGGGCCAGTCGGGAAACAATCGCGTCGCTCAAATCCCCCCAGAAATAGGCCAGTAACAGCACCAGATTGGCACCCGCGCCAACGGCTACCGCGACGCAGGCCTGCGTCGCCGGGGACAAATCGGTCCAACGCACGTGGCGAAGCAGGCCGATGTAAGAGAGCCCCAGTAATGCCACCAAACCCGCCCCAGTGAGCCAAAGCGAGTTGGCGATATTCGGGCCAAAATTAAAGAAAAAGGTCCACGCATGACCCAGGTTGGCCACAAGGTGATCGGAGGAAAAGCGCTCCTGCAGGCCGTCGCGTAGCTCCCACAAGCCGGGCGTGGCCGTAAGGTAGCGGTTATGGAGGGCATAGGGAATGAGCAGCAGAGGACCCACCAGCGCCCCCCAGGACAAAATAGGCCGGCCGACGCGGGCCCACCCCGCCAGCACGATCAGCACCGCCGAGCCGACGTACACGCTCGATTCGTAGCGGGTGTTGGCCAACAGAATGCTGGTGAGCACGAGCAGATCGAGCCGCTTGGCGTCTGGTCGCGCCAGATAGGCCGCGCCACTCACCACTAACCCCAGCACCAACGCTAGGTTGAGCATTTCCAGCCCAGCCCCGGTGGCATTGATCAAAACCAATGAAAACGCCCCCAGCGAAACCAGCGCGACCAGCCCGGCGCGATGCCCGGACAACGCCCGCCCTCCGGCGTAGGTCAGAAGCAAAATCACCGGCAAGAGTGCGGTATTGAGCGCAAAGGCGTTGGCCTCGCGCCATCCAGTCAGGTCATGCAGCAGCGAGACCAGAAACGGGGTAAAATAGGGGCGCTTATCGAGGTAGGGCTGGAGCAGCTGGAGGGCACCGTCGAATATATAGGCCCGGCCAATCGCCCCGACCTCACGCCCCCAGTGCAGATTGGTCGCCGTACTTTGGATGACGACCTCGTCGTACAGGACATTATAACGATACGGGGCCGTGGCGGCGGCTAACAGGGTGAATCCAGCTGACCACGCCAACACGGCGCGCCCCTCGCCGCCGGCCCAAGCCCTAGCCGTATCGAGCGGCACGCGTAGCCGCCAAAGCGCCCAAACCCAAGCGGCAAAGCTCAGCGCGATCAGGGCATAACCGGCAGCACCCAAAATAAGAGAGCCTCGGTGCGGCGTGAAGGTAAAGAAACCGATCTGCACGGCGGCCAACGAACTGAGTGCAAGCAGAAGCAGTCTCCGGCGGGTGTCGGCATCGGCGGGACGCAGCCAGCTAGGAATCACGGAACGCACGCGGATCACGGCAACTGCTTGATCCAGTTGTTAAGGTAGTCCAACCGAGCGGCTGCGGTTGGCTCGGGCGGCATGGAAACCTCAGGGCGTGTAGGCGTGGGCCAAGCCGGCTGCGCGATCACCTTATCCCCCTCACGGATAGCGACCACTCGGCTAATCCGGGCGACATGCCCGATCGTCAGGCGTCGTTGGGCAACCGGTGTCAATTCAAAGGCCGGGCTGAGCCGATCCTCATTGTAAACCGTCTCGGTCCCCGTGGCTTCGTCGAATAAGAAGGACTGGAACACATAGATCTCGGAGAAACTGCGATTGCGCAGGTGGAAGGCGATGCCCTCCTTGCGCAATTCCGCTTGGGTGACCGGAGTCGCGGCGATTTTTTGGGTGATCCAGAATTGGGCGTCGCGATCAATCACGAGCACCTGCCGATCGGCGATTTGGCGCAGAAACTGGTCGCGCCAGGCGAACGCCAGCCCCGGCGTGTACATGCGACCGTAGGCGTTTTTCGCCATGACCGGCAGGCTCCAGCCTAGCAGGGTGGCGACTGCAACCAGCGCGGCCGCCTTCCACAACCAGGGGCGCTGGGGAATCACCCGGCCGAGTACGACAATTACCGCCACCAGCAGCAGCAGCTGGGTCGGCAAGCTAAGACGGTGAATGACCGGGTCATCGAATTGCCCCCAGAAATACAGCATCAGCAAGGCGGTGCCGCCCCACAACCCCAGACATAACCAGGCCAAGGCCGTGTCAGCAGAGTCAGCCTGACGCGGCGTCCTCCAGATGCGCAGCGACCAGAGCAGGAAAAGCGGCAGCGCGAGCAATCCCAGTAGCCCAAACACCGGGGAGTTAGGCTGATAACCGTCGGTGGAGAGAAAGTGCGCGACGGCGTGGCCGAGATTATCCGCCAAATATTTAAAATCGAAAACGGTGTCTGCGGCCCTCAAGTGCAATTGCCAATTCCCTGCGTCAATTTCGAAGGCTTGCTGCAACCAGAGGGTCGGAAGCAGTAATACCGGGGCGAGTACGGTTACCGGAGTAATCTGGGCGGCCCGTTTTCGCCACCACGCCAAACCCACCAACAAGGCCGTGGGCACGAGGTAGAGCAGTGACTCATACCGGGTGCAGGCCAACAGAACTGCCGTCAGAACAAAGGCGTCCTGCCTCACTGTGTCGGGTTTTTCCAAGTAAAGCATCCCCAGCCACATCCACCCCGTGAGCAAAGCCAGGTTGAGTAACTCGAAGCCCCCTCCGGATGCTTGCAGGGCAATCAGGGGAATCCCCCCGACCAGAAGCACGGCGACATGGCCCGCCCAGAGGTGGCGGCCGATTTTGGCGGCGAATCCATGCAGCAAGCAGAGAAAGGCCACCCCAACACCGGCGTTGAGCCAAAACGCATTCGCCGGGCGGTAACCCGTCCAGTCGTGCAACACCGAAACCAAAAACGGATACAGCAGCGGGCGTTTATCGAGCGCGGACTGCAGCAACTCGAACGGACCACGCACATCGGTGGCGCGGACCCCATACCCCACGTCGCGCCCGAGGTGCATATTTTGCGAAGTGCCAGCCAACAAAATCTCGTCTGACAATATCTTAAACCCGAAGGATTCATGGGCGTGCCAGCAGAGCGTTACGGCCAGAATCAGCGCGACCGTGAGGCCTGTGGGGCGGACGAACGCCCCCCCCTGCTCACGTAAGCGCCAGAAGGCAACGCCCGCAAGGATGACGGTCACGAGCGTCCACCAGTAACCGAGGGAAATGACCGCATTGAGGGCCGTGTTTGCCGGTAGAGCCCACCGACCGACCGCCAGCACCAGCACACAGAGCAAAACCAGAAGAAGCAACGAACGGTGGGCCTGCAGCAAGCGATTCATAATTAGGAAATACCCCGACTAAAGATAGGTGCAGCGGTAAATCGAGCGAGGAATGGGACCGCGGAGCTCCAGCTCGGCCTAAGTAGGCTCACGCCACCGGCTCAGAGCCGAGCTGGAGCTCGGCGCGCCTTAACCGCTGCTGCAAATGCCCAGGGAGCGTCAAAAAACCAACCTGCGCCCCGAACGAGCCACGATCAGTGAGCGCACCTAGGCACAAAAAAACCGCTCCCGATACCGGGAGCGGCGAAAGACATCCAAGCGAGCGCAGTGCCGCTTAGTTGTTATAGGTGACCGTACGGACACCAGCGACGGCCGAAGCGGTGACGGCTTCGCCTTGGTTAAAGTCGGTGGGGTAGATCTCCCGTGCGACGGTCGCGATCGCCTTAATGTAGTGCTGCGTACCAGTGCCGACCAAGTCGGAAAAAGTAACCGTGCTCACACCGAATTCGAGGAAGTACTGGTCAGCGGCAGCGGAGAGCTGGCGAAGGTTGTTCGTGATGGCCTTATCTTGCGAGGCGGTGCGCACCTTTTGGAAGGCGGGGATGGCCATGGCGGCGAGCAGGCCGATGATGACCACAACAATCATGATTTCGACGAGGGTGAAGCCCTTGGTGGAACGGAGGTTTTTCATAGCAGTTTTACGTTTGGATTTAAGAAAGGCTCAAATGCGAGCAGTTGACAAACCATGCCCATGCCACCGCGGCGCTTGCAATATTTATTTCAGGCCAGAACACCCCGTACCGACTAGGGATTATCCCCTAATCCAAGCCCCCTCCACCGGCGTAATGCTCACAGCCCTCGCCTAGGAGGGAATGGGACGATCGGGCTCTTCATCCCCACGCAGAGACCGTACTCATCCATAAAAAAAACGCCTGTAAAAAAACCGTGAAGTACCACCACACGGGGCCGCCTTGGGCCCTGAAGCAGCGCCACCAGGCCCGAGCCCGAGGAGGGGGCACGCCCCAAAACGTCGGCCTGCCCCCCTCCATCTGGCGAAACGGCTTACTTAGCCCGCTTCTTCGCTACGACCTTCTTCACGACGACTTTCTTCGCCACTTTTTTGGCAACCGCCGCTTTCTTCACCGTCTTCTTGGCAACCGCAGCTTTCTTGACCACCGCGGTTTTCTTCGCGGCGGCGGCCTTTTTAACGACGGCTTTCTTCACGACTTTTTTCACCGTCTTTGCTTTCACCGCCTTTTTGCTAACAGGCTTGGCGGCGGCTTTGACGACCGGCGCGGGGGCAATCTTAACCGGCTTGGGCTCCTCGACCAGCTTGGAGATATTGATGGTCTCCGCATCTTTCCACAGCCGCTCCAAGGCATAATTGCCGCGCTGCTCCGGGGTGAAAATGTGCGCCATGATCTGGTAAGCGTCGACCACCGTCCAACCACTTCCGTAGCCGCCCACTTCCATGCCGCAGATCGGGTGCTTCACCTCGTCCAGCACCCGCTCAACCTCGATGCGCAGCGCGCGCAAGTGCGGGTCGGAGGTACCGGTGGCCAGCACCAAGTAATCGGTGATCGTGGACTTTCCGCTCACTTTGAGCACCCGCAAATCGCCGGCTTTTTTGTCAGCGAGGGCGCGGACCATCTGCTGGACCAACGTGAAAATGGAATCGGGCGTGGACGTGTTCGACATATTATTTTTGGCGATAGAGGGAGTTTTCACGGATATACTCAACCGTCTTGTGCGGAATCATGTAATCTACCGGCAAGCCGCGCGCCACGCGTTGCCGCACCTCGGTGGAACTCAGCTCCACTTGATGCCCCTCGCACCAGTTTAGCCGCAACCCCGGAATCGCCGGCGTCTGCGCCGCCGCCCCTTCCCAACCCGGTCGCGCCAACACGATGAACCCAACCAAGCCCACCAATTCACCGATCTGGTGCCACTGCGGCAGTTGCCCCACCTGATCGGCGCCAATCACCCAGAGCAGATCGTCGCCCGGATACTGGGTTTTTAAATACCGCACCGCCTCAATCGTGTAACTCATCCCGCCGCGGCGCACCTCGTAATCGCACATCGCGAACCGGTCGTCGCCGGCCACGCTCGCGCGCAACATCGCCAGGCGCGCCTCGGGGGTGGACTGCACCACGTCGGGCTTTAACGGGGCCTGCGCCGCCGGCACAAAGACCAGCCGGTCGAGCCCGCCCTGTTCGTAGGCGTCCTGCGCCGCGAGCAGGTGTCCAAAGTGCACGGGATCAAAACTCCCGCCCATAAAACCAATCTTCATCCGGCCAAACAAAGCCCGCCCCCCGCACCCCGCAAGGCCGCGTTTTGCAGGGAACGCCGAGCACCAGCTCGGCCTGTAATGAACCACGACCAACGGCTGGACGATTTCAGACTCCTAACTGGAATCGAAATCGCCCCGCGCTCCCGAATCACCCCCACGCTCTGAGGCGTAGCGGGACGACGATGTCGTTTCGATTCCGGAAACGCAGGCGCTCCTCGCTCCGTCGAAATCGCTCCGCGCTCCCGCTACGCTCCCGAATCACCCCCACGCTCCGAGGCGTAGCGGGGCGACGAAGTCGTTTCGATTCCGGAAACGGAGGAGCTCCTCGCTCCGTCGAAATCGCTCCGCGCTCCCGCTACGTTCCCGAATCACCCCCACGCTCCGAGGCGTAGCGGGGCGACGGAGTCGTTTCGATCGGGAAAAGTCTAATCGTATGTAGTCGTTGGTATAGGCCCGCTGCAACCGAGCCGAGCTGGAGCTCGGCGCACCTTAAGTGCCCCCCTTGCGATCTGTCCCCGACCGCGCAGGCGACCAAAAACCAGCCCCCGTCCCCGTTTTGAGGTTTGCCCGCCGTCCCTGCTCGGTTCGTGTTCTCCCCAATCATGAGCTTCGACTTCGACACCGTCCCGCAGCGCCTCGGCACCGACTCGCAAAAATGGCAAAAATACGCCGGCCGCGACATCCTCCCGCTCTGGGTGGCTGACATGGACTTCCGCTCCTCCCCGGCGATCATCGCCGCCCTACACGAGCGTGTGGAGCACGGTATTTTTGGCTACGCCCGGCCGACCGCCGCCACCGTGTCCGCCGTCACCGACGCCTTGGCCTCCCGCTACGGCTGGACGATCGATCCGGCGTGGATCGCCTGGCTACCGGGACTGGTTTGCGGACTCAACGTCACCGCCCAGGCTTTCGCGCAACCCGGCGAAGAGGTGCTGACCCTCACCCCGGTTTACCCGCCCTTCATGACCGCCCCGAAAAACAGCGGCCGCGTCTCGATCACGGTGCCCTTCGTGCTCGACGCCACCACCCAACCCGGCAGCTGGACGATCGACTGGGCCGCCCTCGAAGCGGCCGTCACCCCCCAGACCAAGCTCTTTTTCCTCTGTAATCCCCACAACCCGCTCGCCCGGGTCTGGCGGCGCGACGAGTTGGAAAAACTCGGCGAGTTCTGCACCCGCCACGACCTCGTGCTCTGCTCGGACGAAATCCACTGCGACCTCATCCTCGATCCCGCGCTGCCCCACATCCCGGCCGCCACGCTTTCGCCAGCCCTGGCCGAGCGCACCGTCACCCTGATGGCGCCGAGCAAGACCTACAACGTCCCCGGGCTGGGCACCTCGTTTGCGATTATCCCCTCGCCCACCCTGCGCGCCCGCTTCGTTCGGACGACCACCGGCATCGTCGCCGAGGTCACCACACTGGGCTTCGCCGCCTGCGAGGCCGCCTACCGAGACAGCGAGGTCTGGCGCCAGGATCTGCTCGCCTACCTGCGGGGCAACCGCGACTTCCTCCTCGATTTTCTCGCCCGCGAATTACCCGGCCTGCACATCGCCGCGCCAATGGAGGCAACCTACCTGGCCTGGATTAACATCGAGTCGCTAAACCTGCCCGACCCCATCGCCCACTTTGAACAACACGGCGTCGGCCTGAGCGAGTGCGCCTTTTTCGGGGCCAAACGCGGCAGCCATGTGCGCATCAACATCGGCTGTCCCCGCGCCACCCTGACCGAGGCACTCCAGCGCATGAAAGCCGCCGTGGTCGCGCTCGGTTAATCCAACATGCGACCCGCCCACTCTGGCTTGAGCGGCGGCGCAAGTCGGCGACCTCCAAAAAGCCGATACCGCAGGCGGGCGACCAACCGGTAGCCGGCGTCGAGCCAGTGCACCGGCACGATGGCCAGCGGCCGTGCCAACACCCGCACGCACCCTCCCAACTCGCGGAGTGCGGCTAAAACCCCACGCATTCGCTGGTAAAAAGCCGTGTCGGCCCGCGCTAGGTCCTCAACAAATACCAAGCTATCGAAGTCCGACGTACTTAACCCGTGGGCACGCAAAAACGCCTGGCCCGTGTTCCCCTGCAGCGGAGCGAAACAGAGCCGGCCGAGTCGGTCGCGCCGAAGCATCGCGCGCACGAGCGACTGGCACAATCCGCATTCGCCGTCGAAGAGGAGCACGGGCATCCGGGGTGTGGCCATGGGTTAAGTTTGGCTCCCCGTGCCGGCAGGGGCCAAGGCCAATTCCAAAATGCGCCCGCCGCCACCAAGCGCAACCCCACTTCTAGCCACCCAGATCCGGTGTGGCCCTGAGCATGAGCTGCTCAGGGTGCGTCGCGCCGGAGGGATTAGCGTAAAAACCGAGCAACGCCCAAGCCCGCACACTTTTCCAACAACCAACCCGTTGTGTTGGTTGTCCACGGGATGAACATCCATGTACACCTCCCTCCCATATTCCTTAAAACTCTGGGGCGATCTCGGAGTCGCAGCCGCTATGGCCGCCGAAGCCGGAGCCCGGCGCGCCGCTCAAGCGCTCCGCCCTCGGCGCAATCATCCCGGCGGATTCATTCGCCGCCCTGGTCACGCGACTCCGCTTTGGAACGTTTTAGCCACCCAACTCCAGATTCGGCTAAAACCCTACGGCAGTAAGGTTCGCTTGGCCCGCCACCTGGGCATCGCCCCCCAGCGCCTGTCGGATTATCTCGTCGGCCGTTGCCGGTTGCCCGACGCCGAAATCACCCTGCGCCTCGCGCATTGGCTGTGCGAGGTGGCCGACGGCCGCGACCCCGCGCTCACCCTGCCTAACCCCAAGCCCATTCGCCCCCTAAATAAATCCAAACGCCAATAGCCCAATTCGTCTCCCGTCAACAAACACCCCGTTGTGTTGGTTGTTGCGGTCCGCGCCCGTCTTCCGTCGCGGTCATGATCCCGGCAACAACTACCCCGTTGTGTTGGTTATCAGACCGAAGCCCCTCCCCTGCGCCCCCGTAGGCGATCCGCCCTCCAACTAGCCCACCCTCCCCGTCAACAAACACCCCGTTGTGTTGGTTGTTGCGGTCCGCGCCCGTCTTCCGTCGCGGTCATGATCCCGTCAACAACCACCCCGTTGTGTTGGTTATCAGACTAAAGCCCCTCCCTTGTGCCCCCGTAGGCGATCCGCCCTCCAACTAGCCCACCATCCCCGTCAACAAACACCCCGTTGTGTTGGTTGTTGCCGCCCATGCCCGTTTTCCGTCGGGGTCACGATTTCGACAACAACTACCCCGTTGTGTTGGCTATCAGACCGAAGCCCCTCCCCTGCCCCCCCGTAGGCGATCCGCCCTCCAACTAGCCCACCCTCCCCGTCAACAAACACCCCGTTGTGTTAGTTGTTGCCGCCCGTGTCCGTTTTCCGTCGGGCTCACGATCTCGACAACAACTACCCCGTTGTGTTGGTTGTGGCGGGGGCGGGCGTGGGGCAATCCAGCCCGATTGAAACCGCGGGATTTTTGCGTTTGTAGCAGCACCGGTGGGGCCCAAGGTGGTTCATTATTCGTCCCTCCATGCGCATCGGCCCGCACTCGCTTTCCTCCAACCTGTTTCTGTCCCCACTGGCCGGTTACACCAATCTGCCCATGCGCCTCACCGTGCGCGAGCTGGGCGGACTGGGCTGGGCCACCACCGACCTGGTCAACGCCCGCTCGCTGCTCGAACGCAACCGCGTCGCCCTCCAGCTCGTCGCCTCCTGCCCGGAGGACCGCCCGCTCGCCATCCAACTGTTCGGCTCCGTCGCCGAGGAAATGCGCGACGCCGCCGTGCTTTGCCAGGAAATGGGCGCTCAGTCGGTCGACATTAACATGGGCTGCCCCGTGAAGAAGGTCGTCAAAATCGGCGGCGGCTCCGCCATGATGACCGAGCTTGATAAAACCGCCGCCCTCGTTCGCGGCATGATCGCCGCCGTCAAAATCCCCATCACCGTAAAAATGCGGCTCGGCTGGGACGACGATAACCTCACCGCGCCCGACCTCGCCCGAGTGCTCGAAGACGCCGGGGTGGCGGCGGTTTTTGTCCACGGCCGCACCCGTGCCCAGGGCTTTGCCGGCCAGGTCAACCTCGCCGGCATCCGCTCGGTCGTCCAAGCCGTCAAAGCCATCCCCGTGATCGGCAACGGCGACGTCACCACTCCGGAGGCGGCCAAACACATGATCGAGCAGACCGGTTGCCAGGGGGTCTCGGTGGGGCGCGGCGCGTTTTACGACCCGTGGATTTTCCGTCGCACCGACCACTACCTGCGCACGGGCGAACTGTTGCCCGAGCCCGCTTTCGCGGAGCGCGTGCGGGTGCTCTGCCGCCACTTCGATCGGTACTGCGAATTTTACGGCGAGGAGCAGGGATCGAAACTATTCCGCAAAGTCGCCCCGTGGTACGCCAAACGCTTCGGCCCCTCGAAGCCGTTTAAGGCGCGCATCATTTCCATCAAATCACGGGCCGACTTCGAATCCGCGCTGGCCGAATTCCTGGAGTGGCGCCGCCCCTTCTGCGACGAGGCCGGCAACCTTCTGCCCAAATTTACCCCCGACCCGATGATCGCCTCGTTTATGCGCGCAGCGGACGATCCGGTGTTCGCCCGCGAATCCATTCCCGTGCCCAAGGGCCCTGTGGAAATGTGGTGAGGTTGTCCCTCGACAGGGAATCGCCGCGGCCACCGGGATGGCACCCGCGACCAAACGCTCAGTAAGGTTTGCCCGCCACCATGCCGGCCCGATTGCGGAACATGACCATGCGGCGCTCGACGTCGAGGGAGTCGAACGTAATGGCTTCGGCAGAGTCGATCGTATCCCCCGGACGGACAAGGCGACCATTGATAATTACCCTCGGCGCAGCTCCGGCAGTAGCCGAAACGCCATTGATACGCACTCCCTCAAGCCAGAGCCGAAACGCGGGCGTCATCACCGGAGCGGCCGGAGCCTTGGGGGGCTTGATTGCGGGCTTAGTCTCACTCGGGGCAGTCGTAAGGGCCGCCGGCAAGGGATCAATCACCGGGACCGTCGGAGGAGGGCCTACCAGCGCGACCGCAACCGGCGCTGCGACCGGCGCCCCCTCCGCGGCCGCGACCGCCGGGGTCTTCACCGGCTTGACTATCGGCGGAGACGACGGCTTCGCGGAGACCGGTCTGGGTGGCGGCACCTCCTCCTGCATCAAATAGAAATAGCCCCCCGCGCCGCCGCCCACCACGAGGAGGACGAACAGCCCCAGAATCAACCGACGTGAATTACGCGCCGCCACCTTCAGCTTGAGCGCCTTAGCCTCAACGGAGGGCAACGTCCCGGGGATGGGCGGACGGGCGGGCGGCGCAATCGTCGTCTCGTCTCCAGGACTATTCAGCCGCTCTGCCGGATCTTGTGGCACAGGTGGCGGGCCCTCGTCCGGCCCTAGCTCAGGCACAGGCGACGTCGTGGGCGCAGCGTCCATCAATGCCCCAGAATCGACCGAGGCCTCCGGCAGGGGCGCAACCAACGGCTCGCTCGCGGCGGGCTGAGTCGGCTTGAGTTTGAGTCGGGCCACACCGGCCCCATCCTCGCTTGCGCTGCTAAAAATCGGTGTGATGGCGGGCTCCGTAACGGCCTCCGCAGTATGCGTAGGGTCATCACTCCCAGGAGTGAGTTTAGGCTTAAGCCGAAAGCGCCCGGGCGTTGGCTCCGCAAATGAAGCTCCATTCGGCACCGAAGGGCTACCCTCCACCTGGGCCTCCGGCACATTCAGGGGGGCAGCCGGAGCCTCGTCGCCACGCTTTCGGGGCCGCAGACGCAGTGGCGGGGGGGGCAACTCATCACTCATGCCGGCCAACATACGTTTCAGTCAGAGGAGCGGAACATAATTCTCCGCAACTTCCGAACCCGGCGGCGGATTTCCATTCCGCCGCCGGGCTCAGTAGGAAGGATTTAGCGGCGTCCGCGCCCGCCACCACCACCACCTGCGCCACCGCCGGAGCGGCCGCCGCCACCACCCTGTCGACCACCGGACTGGCCCTGCGCGGGACGGCCACCGCCACCACCGCGGCGCTGCTGCTGTTGGCCCTTTTTGGGATAAGACGGGTTAACCACAAACGGCTGGTACGGGAAACCCTCGAGACGCAGCTCGGGGATCTTCGCGCCAATAAAGCGTTGGATGTCGCGGATATCGTCGGCGTTTTCCGGAGACACCAACGTGAAGGCATCACCCACCGCCATGGCCCGGCCGGTGCGGCCGATCCGGTGGACATAATCCTCCGGGTTCTCGGGCACGTCGTAATTGATCACGTGGGTCACGCCCGCCACATCGATGCCGCGTGCGGCGATATCGGTGGCAACCATGACCTCGTATTTACCGCTCTTAAACCCGGCCAGCGCCTCGATGCGCTGGTTCTGGGACCGGTTGGCGTGGAGAATCGCCACGGTGTGTTTGGCGGACTTGAGGCGGGCGGCAATCTTGTCGGCGCCGTGCTTAGTCCGGCTGAAAACGAGCACGCTCTGGAAGTCGGTTTTCTCCAGCAGGGCGACCAACAGGTCGAACTTCTGGGCCCAGGCGACTGGGTAAAGCGCATGGCTGACCGAGGTGTTAACGGAGCGGTTGACGCCACACTCGACGCGGTCGGGGTTGCGCAACGCGAACGCAGCAACCGCGGCGATTTCCGGCGGCACGGTGGCCGAGAAAAACAGGGTCTGGCGGCCCTTGGGGCAGCGCGCAATGATGTCTTTGACGACCGGGAGGAATCCCATGTCGAGCATGCGATCGACCTCGTCGAGGACGAGGATCTCAATGGTGTTGAGCGAAAGCTCCCCGCCCTTGATGTAATCGACCAGACGACCGGGCGTCGCGGAAATGACATCGACGCCGCGCTTGAGCTCGGCGCGTTGGGCGCCGTAGCCCACGCCGCCAAATAAGGCGACCGTGCGCAAATCGGTGAAGCGGGCGAAATCACGGAAGGCGGTTTCCACCTGGGCGGCGAGTTCGCGCGTGGGCTCCAAAATCAGCACGCGCGGGGCGCGACCGTGGGCGCCGAGCTTAGAGAGAATGGGTAGGGCAAACGCCGCGGTCTTTCCGGTGCCGGTCTGGGCCGAGGCGATCAGGTCGCGGCCGGACAGCACCACGGGAATGGCGCGCAGCTGAATGGGAGTCGGGTCGGTGTAACCGGCAGCGACGACGCCACGGAGTACGTCCGCGGAGAGATTGAGATCTTTAAATGACATGGGAGCGAAAAACGGGCCGAACTGAATACCTGCGCACCAGGCGCGAGCAGAGGACGCGCGACCCGCGCGCCCACGGACAGGCGGAATTCGCCCATCCTAAAACCGCCGCAGCGGCATGAGAAAATTGAAAAACAAAAAGGGCGAGACGCGGTAGGCGTCTCGCCCTTGGAAAGTTCGTGATCAGCCGTTTAGGCCGAAACAGGAATTAGTAACGGCGATCGCCGCCGCCGGAGCGGCCGCCACCACCGAAGCCGCCACGGCGTTCGCCGCCGCCGCCGCCACCACCGAAGCCACGGCCACCGCCGCCGCCGCCACCACCGAAGGAACGGCCAGCGCCTTCCTCTTTCGGACGGGCTTCGTTAACGGTGAGAGCGCGGCCGCCGAGATCGACGCCGTTCAGCTTCTCAGCAGCGAGCTTTGCCTCTTCAGCAGAGGAGAAAGTGACAAAAGCGAAACCGCGGGGGCGGCCGGTCATTTTGTCCATAGCGACGTAAACGTCAGTGACGTTGCCGAACTGGCCGAAAGCGGAGCGGAGCTCGTCTTCGGAGGTTTTGAAGGACATGTTGCCAACGTAGAGCTTGGAACTCATAGTAATGATTCGTCGATCCCCGTCTGCTGCCAGTCCGTTCCCGACTATCGGGTTTCAAATCATCCCGGGTCCAATACCCACTGACGACTTACCAGTTCCTGTCATCTAACGCTTCTCTGACGATGAAGCCCCTACAGATGGCGACCCTTTTTTTAAGCGCAAGGAAAAACGCGACATATCCGTCCAGCCGCCAGGGACACTGCCCCGCCACTGCGACTGGGTTAACGATTACAACAGCCCAGCCAGCGCCCGGTCTTTGGTCAGGGCAAAGGCTTTGCGCACCGCCGCGAAGCCTTCCACCAGCTCTCGCGGCGAACCAGCTTTGGCGAAACGCATCTCCAGAGTAGCCCCATCACACACCACCACCGCGGCGACTCCGGCCACCGTCAGCGTGCACTGACTGCAATCCGACGGGTAATCCACCCGTAACTGCCCTGACCCATCAGCATCCTTCTCGTCCTCGGCGGCCGCCAGCGCCTCCACCGCGTCAATCACCGCCTCCACCCGCACCCCTTTTTTTAGCGCGAAAGCGATGGCGGTAAATTGCCCGGCGAACACCGCGTCGAACTCCGCCACCCGCAGCAGGTCGCCGTTTTTAATCGAGTGCAACGTCCGTGTCACCGTGTAGCTGGCCGGCGCGGCGGGATCCAAAGCGTAGGAGATCTCCAGGGTGAAATCCTTGGCGCTGAGCACCGCCTGCGGCGTGCTCACGTCGAGGGCGATCTCCTTACGCTTGTAGGCCAATGCCGTGCGCACGTTCTGAAAAACCCCCTCCGCCAACTCGACCAACTCGGGGGCGCACAGCTTGGCTAAAAAAGCGGAGGTCGCCTGATTAACGCAATCGGGCTCGGTGTGGCGCTTGCGGTCGAATCCACGCAGGTTCTTGAACGCGCCCTCGCTCCGCCCCACCAAGCTCACTTGGGTGATAAAACTGCGAGGGTCATCCGCCGGCTTGGCCATAGTTCCAGAACTGAACGCAGAAGGCTGCCGACCGGAAGTCTAAACGAAATCGACGGAGCGCGTCGCACGGTGCAAGGTCGCGGCCATGTCATCCTTGGCCCCGGTTCCGATTGCGGTTGTTTGCGCGCTCATCGAGCGCGACGGGCACGTGCTCATGGCGCAACGCCCGGCGCACAAACACTTGGGCGGAAAATGGGAATTTCCCGGGGGCAAAGTCGAGCCGGGAGAGACGGCGGAGGCGGCGCTGCACCGCGAACTGGACGAGGAATTAGGCTGTAGCGTGGAGATCATCCGCACTCTCCAGCCGCACACCCATGCCTACGCCACCGTCACGGTGCGGCTCTTGCCATTCGTGACCCGGCTCCTTCCCGCCAGCGGTGAATTACAAGCGCGCGAACACGCCGCGCTGCGCTGGGTTCCCGCCCGCGAACTCGCCGAGCTCGACTTGCCTGAAGCCGACCGCCCGATCATCGCCGAGTACCTGGCCGGCTGTTAACTCCACTCCCGCCCCAGCGCTCAGGCCTTGGCCATGGCGCGGTTGAGCGCGCTGACCACCGCCTTGATCGAGGCGAGTTCGATGTTGGTGTCGATGCCCGCTCCGAAGAAGGACGCCCCGCGCGCCGTCTTGATCTGGATATAACTCACCGCGCGCGCCTCCGCCCCACTGCCAAGCGAGTGCTCCGAGTAACTCAACAACTCGAACTGGGGCAGTCCTGCCGCCCGCAAGGCCTGCACAAAGGCGTCAATCGGGCCGTTGCCCGCACCGGTGACGACCCGCGCCTGACCATCAACGAGCAGGTCGGCCTGACAGGTCACCGTGCTGGTGCGCTCAAGCGTGCGGAATTCGCGCAACGCCACCGGGGCGGCCCGATCGATGTACTCGCGCACAAAGACGTCATGGATGTCCTGCATCGGCAGCTCGGCCCCGCGTGAGTCGGCCAGATCGTTGATGATCTTGCCGATCTCCTTGTGCATGAGCTTGGGCAACTGGTAGCCAAAATCATTCTCCAAAATGTAGGCGACCCCGCCCTTACCCGACTGCGAGTTGATGCGGATAATCGCCTTGTAGCTCCGGCCGATGTCCGCCGGATCGATCGGAATATAGAGTACATCCCAGGGGCGCTCGGCTTTTTGATGCGGCCAGGATTTCTTGATGGCATCCTGGTGGGAGCCGCTGAAGGCGGTGAAAACCAACTCACCGGCGTAGGGGTGGCGTGGATGCACCTCCATGCGCGTGCACCGCTCGTAGACCTCGCGCACCGCGTTGATGTCGCTGAAGTCCAGCTTGGGGTCGATGCCGTGCGTGTAGAGGTTCAACGCGACCGTGACGACGTCGAGATTGCCCGTTCGCTCGCCGTTGCCGAACAAGGTGCCCTCCACCCGGTCGGCTCCGGCCAATAGCGCCAACTCGGTGGCGGCCACGCCCGTCCCGCGGTCGTTGTGGGTGTGCAGGGAAATCTGGGTGAGCTCGCGTCGCGTGAGATGCCGGCACATCCACTCGATCTGATCGGCGTGCACATTCGGCCCGGCATACTCGACGGTGGCGGGCAGGTTCAGGATAATCTTGTTGTTCACCGTAGGCTGCCAGACGTCGGTCACGGCCTCGCAAATTTCCAGGGCGAACTCCAGCTCGGTGCTGGTAAAGCTCTCCGGCGAATACTCCAGGCGCAGCCGGGTGCCCTCATCAACGAGTGCCTGCCCGTGCTGCTTGAGCAGGGCGATGCCCTTGACGGCGATGGCCACGATGTCGGCCTTGGTCGCGCCGAAGACGTATTCGCGCTGCTTGGGCGAAGTGGAATTATACAGGTGGAAAATGACGCTCTTCGCGCCCCGCACCGCCTCGAGCGAGCGGGTGATCAACTCCTCGCGGCATTGGCAGAGGAGCTGAATGGAGACGTCGGCCGGGATGTGGTTTTCCTCGATCAGGCGGCGGCAGAAATCGAATTCGATTTGCGAGGCCGAGGGAAAGCCGACCTCGATTTCCTTGAAGCCGATTTTAACCAGCAGGTCGAAAAACTCGATTTTCTCCTCCACGCTCATGGGCTGGGCGAGGGACTGGTTGCCATCGCGCAAATCGACGCTGCACCACACCGGGGCATGGTCGAGGACGCGCCCGGGCCACTGGCGGTTGGGCAAATCGACTGAGGGAAAGGGGCGGTATTTCGAGATAGGAGCGGATTGCATAAACGAAACAAGGACGGACGGTTGAAGCGATAAACCCGCCAGGCCGACAGAGCCGGAAGCAGGGGCGGAGGGATCAACGGACGCACGACCAGCCGAACACGCGGCCCTCTCGGATCGTGCGTCTAGCTAAGTCGAAGTGCCTGAAGGGTGATTCGCATCAAGAATATGCCGTCTAAATACCCTCCGCCCCCTCGCGAAGTCAAGGAACCCATTGGAAGTTGCGCCCCCCGTGTAACCCGGGCCCCGCAACGGCGTCTTGCCTAACGTGTATGCTGGTTCATTCATCGCCCCATGCCCCCTGACGACGCGACCTTCGACCTCCTCGAATGTCTGGCGCGCGTGCGGGCGGCCGACCAGCGGGCGGCGCGCGAACTCGTCGAGCACCTGCACCCGATGGTCATTCGCATTGTGCGCGCCCGCTTGCCTCGCCGCGTCGCCGAAGAGGATCTCACCCAGGAGATTTTTCTAAAAATGTTCACCCGCCTCGCCCAGTTTCAAGGCAACGTGCCCTTCCCTCATTGGGTTTCGCGCATCGCGGTGACCACCTGCATCGACCACCTGCGCTCCCAGCAACGCCGCCCCGAGTTCCGCTGGGCCGACCTGTCGGAAAACGAAGCCGACGTGCTCGACGCGGTGCTCACCAGCGAAAATGAGGTCGGCGCCGGCGACGCCCTCGCCGCCCACGAACTGGTGCATAAGCTGCTCGATCAGCTCAAACCCGACGACCGCATCGTGCTGCAACTGCTCGACCTCGAACAAAAAACCCTGGTCGAAGTCCGCGACCTGACCGGCTGGAACATCACACTCATCAAAGTCCGCGCCTTCCGGGCCCGACGGAAATTACAGAAGCTCTTCACCGATTTAAAAACCAAGGAACGCACATGAAACCCCCTCCCTCCCCCTGGCCGCGCCTGATGGCCGCCGCACGCCAAGCTCCAGCCGACTCTCGCGATACCGCCGCTCCCCTTGGCTTCGCCGCCCGGGTGTGCGCCCACGCCTTCGCCCAACCCGCGCCCGACTTCGCCACGCTCTTCACCCGCTTTGCCCCCCGCGCCTTGGGGGCGTGCGGACTCCTCATGATGCTCGGGGTGACCCTTAACATCGGCACCGTACTGCGGGCGATAGAACCCGAGGCCACCTTGATCAACGACCCTGTCGCCGAGTGGCTCGACGCCGCCTCCTGACCATGGCTGCAAACCTAAAAATCATCCTCACCGTCGGCGGCATCTTTTTAACTGGAGCCGTCACCGGCGGCTTCGTGGGCTTCCGGATCGCCGAGCACTACGCCGGGTCGCCCAAAATGCAGCCCCGCGGCAACCCGGTCGAACTGCTGGGCGGTCGCGC
>CAMBUJ010000029.1 GCA_945871005.1 Opitutus sp. GAS368
GAGCTGCTCCGGCGTTATCATCTCACCAAAAATAGAACTGAACGTTGTGACGTCAGGTTGGGCTTGGGGTACGTGGGTAATGTTCACACCCACGATACCCCCGACGCCCTTAAAAATCCACCAGACTGCTCATGCCTTAACGGCATTGCCTTTAACCCCACTCGTTTCAACGGGTGGGTTTTTTGCTTTCAGTGCCGGATAAAAGCTTTTTGGCGGGGGCTTGATGCACCTCATTCCATTACTTTTTAATGACTTATGCTAGTGGCTACTTTGGCTTGGAGCGGTCGAGGGATGAACATACAGGCGTAAAACTCGATGCATTTAAGAAGGCGGCAGTCCAAATATTGACCGCTCTAGTCGTTTTCCATGAACTGGAGTTAATGGGCTGACTCGCTCCCTTCAGGCATTTGATTTTAAACGCCAGAAACCTGGGATTGGTGGCATGAAAAAACCCGACCGGTGTGGGTCGGGTTCTTGCGAATGGGCAGCGCAGGCACGCCCTGCAACTTGCTTAGGAGGGGATTTCCACGTGCGGGTTGATGTCCGCGTCGTAGTCGATCCCAGGCAGGCCGAAACCGAAGAGTTTCAAGAACTCGGTGCGGTAGCCGGCGATGTCAGTGAGCTGCGGGAGGGTTTCGGTATTAACGTCAGGCCAGATCTTGGTGACCTCGGCTTGGACGTCGGACTTCATCTCCCAATCGTCAATGCGCACGCGACCGGCGTCATCGAACTCCAAGCCCATGCCGCCGTACATTTGGTCGCGGAAGAGGCGTTCGATTTGCTCCATGCAACCCTCGTGGCTGCCCTTGGCTTTCATGATCTTGTAAAGGATCGAGATGTAGAGCGGCACCACCGGGATGGCCGAGCTGGCCTGGGTGACCAGCGCCTTGTTGACCGAGATGAAGGCACGGCCATAGCCGTTGCACTTGAGGGTGGCGTTGATCGATTTGGCGGCGCGCTCGAGATCGTTTTTGGCTAGGCCAATGGTGCCGTTTTTGTAGATCGGCCAGGTGACTTCAGGCCCGATGTAGGAGTAGGCAACCGAGGTGGCGCCGGGAGCGAGCAACTTGGCCTCGTCGAGGGCGTTGATCCACATTTCCCAGTCTTCGCCGCCCATGACTGCGGTGGTGTCGGCGATCTCGGCTTCGTTGGCCGGCTCAATGGTGATGTCGGAGACGATCCCCTTGTCGGTATCGACGGTTTTGTTGGTGTAGGACTGACCGACCGGCTTGAGGCAGGACTTGTGGGTGACGCCGGTCTTGGGGTGGGTGCGGCGCGGTGAGGCCAGCGAGTAAACCACCAAGTCGACCTGACCGAGGTCCTTTTTGATGGTGGCGAGTACCTCGGCTTTGATTTGGTCGGAGAAAGCGTCGCCATTGAAATTCTTGGCGTAGAGGCCTTCTTTGTGGGCGGCGGCCGTGAAGGCGGCGCTGTTATACCAGCCGGGGGTGGCAGTCTTGTCGGGCTCGGAGGGGCGCTCGAAGAACACGCCGATGGTCGCGGCGCCCGAGCCGAAGGCGGCCGAGATGCGCGAGGCCAGGCCGTAGCCGGTCGAAGAGCCGATCACGAGGACCTTCTTGGGGCCTTTTTTCACGGCGCCCTTGGCCTTCACGTAGTCGATCCACTCTTGGACGTGCGCGGCGCAGCCGGCAGGATGGGCGGTAACACAGACAAATCCACGGACTTTGGGTTTGATGACCATATAAAGGGTGCGAGGTTTCGGGGCGAAGCGACGGTGAGCAAGTCTAGAGTCAGTGATCGGCGTAATGTTCAGCGCCGGTCATGGCCGGGCTGGCTAGCGCTAATTAGGGCGTTGGCACGAGCGGAGGCGGGCGTGGGCGCCGCGCCGCATCTTTAACTAATCAGCAGCAAGCGCGGCGGCTGGCCGGGCAGGGTTGCGGGCGCGCGGTGGATACAGGGCGGCACGGGACTTCCTGGGTATTCCACGGCGATCCGCCAGAGGTTGCCGAAGCCGAAGGAAAACGGGACCGCCTGCGGCGCCGGGGCGTAGTGGAGGTCAAAGCAGTTTTCGTTCAGAAAAACTTGGAAGTCGGCGTCATCGGCCCCGCCGTAAAGCTTGAGCAGTTCGGCCCGGGTTTCGGGCACGTCCACGCGGCGCCGCGCGTCTTCGTTGCGCAACCCCTCGCTCGACGGCCCGAAATACGTGCATAGGTAGGTGTCGGCTTGAACGGTGGCACTGTCGGCGTGGTAGGAGTAAACGTCGATGGGCACGACCACCGGGTCTTCGTCGCGCGGGTAAGCCACGATGCAGTCGAGATTGGGTAACAGGCCGTGATCGCGCAGCAGCCGCTGGTCTTCGAGCAGGATGTCGATGGCGATCCGGCCGGCCGCGCTCACCGGCAGGGCGTTGAGGCGTTCGGCGTCCAGGGCGGTGATGTCCTCGCTGACCACCAACTGCGCGACGATTTCGCTGAAATCCCCAGGCAGCGTGCGTTGCCAGCAGAGCGCGTTGACCCCGTGGTCGAGCGGGGTGGAGACCAGTTCGTGGAAACTGTTCACCACTTTGATGCGAAGGTAGCCGGGCGGGGAGACGAAGGGACGCATGGGAGACAGCAAGGGCGTTAGGCCGGCCGAACCGGCGGGCAAAGTGGGGTATAATGCGGGAAGGGGCGGGGGCAGGGGAGCAACGCCCCGGCCGACCGGTACGCACGAAAAAAAGCTGAAGCAGGCGGCGCGGCGATGCGCCACCTGCGAGGCAGTGGCAACTTAGCGTTTGCTCCAGTCCAACATGCGCTGGATGGGGGCGAGCGCGGCGACGCGGATCGGCTCAGGAACGTCGATAACCGGCGCGAGGTTTTTGAGCGCGTCGCGGACCTTCTCGATGGTGTTCATCTTCATGAACCGGCAGTCGTTGCAGGCGCACGAATCGGTGGGGCCGGCGATGAAGGTCTTGTGGGGAACTTCCTTGCGCAACCGGTGCAGCATGCCGCTCTCGGTCACCACGATGATCTCGGTGGCAGGGGTTTCCTTGGCGAATTTCACCATCAGCTCGGTCGAGCAGACCTCGTCGGCCAGATCGCGCACGGCCTGCACGCATTCGGGGTGGGCGACCACCGGGGCGCCGGGGAATTTTGCGCGGACTTTCTCGATCGCCTGGGTCGTGAATAGCACGTGGGCGTAACAGCTGCCCGGCCACAGGCGCATCTGGCGGCCGGTTTGCTGCGCGACCCACTGGCCAAGGTTTTGGTCGGGGACGAAGAGGATGTCCTTGTCGGCGGGGATCTGGTTAACGATTTTGACCGCGTTGCCGCTGGTGCAAATCACGTCGCTGAGCGCCTTCACGCCAGCCGAACAGTTAATGTAGGCGACGACGTAGACGTTGGGATTGGCGGCCTTGTAGGCGGCGAGACGCTCGGCTGGGCACGAGTCGGAGAGCGAGCAACCCGCTTCGAGTTCGGGCAGCAGAACGGTGCGACCGGGATTTACGATCTTGGCGGTCTCGGCCATGAAGTGGACCCCGCAAAACAAAATGACGTCGGCCTGGGCGGCCTGGGCCTGATAGGACAAGCCGAGGGAATCCCCCACGTAGTCGGCGACCTGTTGAATGGCCTCGATCTGGTAGTTGTGCGCGAGGATGACCGCGTTGCGGGCCTTTTTGAGGGCGAGGATTTCCTCCTGGATCGGCGAGAGCTTGGGCGCGCTGGTGCGAGGAGTGAAGACGATGGGTTCGTAGTCGAGTGCGGGCATGGCGAGGGCGGAAATGACGAACAACTGGCGCGGGATGTCGATTGCCAAACCGCGGGGCCGGCGAGGCAGGAGCGCGGATTAGTTGTGCGTCTTGAGTTTGGCGAGGAGGTCTTTGAAGCCGGCGGAGCTCTGGAGACTATCGAGGTCGGCGTCTTGAGACATCCAGTCGTAGTCGGTGTAGCCGTGAAGGATGGCCGCTTGCAGCGCCCGCAGCGCGTCGGCCTTGCGTTTGGAGAGGGCGAGGCTGCAGGCGAGATTGTAGTGGGCGGTCGAGTTGGTGGGCTGCAGCTTGACCAACTTCCGGTCCATTTTCAGGCCGTCGGCGATCCGCCCGGTCTTGGTGTAGAGTCCGCCGAGCAGTTCGATCACATCCTCGTAGGCGGGTTCGCGGCGCAACACCGATTCGTAAAACGCGATGTCGAAGGCCGGGTCTTCTTTGCGCGACATCGTGATCAAGCGTGGTTTTTGCAGACGCCGGTCTGCTGGAGTACATTGCAATGCGCGCTGACCTGGAGGCGCTGCGAGATGGGGGTCAGTCCAAGTTTGCTGGAAACGGTGCTGCCATACCACTCCATGAACGGGGCGCTGATCTCGAAAATTTTGTTACAATCCACGCAAATAACCTGGGCGACCTGGGCGTTGTCGGTGGTGTTGGGCAGGTAGTATTTGATGTTGGTGCCGATATCGACCTCCCGCAGCAGGACGCTTTCGGTCATGATCGGCAGGGTGCGGTAAACGGTGGCGCGCGAAACCGAGTCGTCGATCGCGCGAGCGTGATCGAGCAGCTCTTCTGCGGTGAAATGCTCCTTGCGACCGAACGCGGCCTCGAAAATCGCCAGTCGCTGGTTGGTCATACGAAGACCTTTGGCGGCGAGGTGGGTTTTGAATTTTTCGCGGGCGGCGGCGTTACTCACGCCGAAAATCTCAGTTTCGGGGCGCGCCCTGTCAACTGGTTCGTCGGCGCGGGAAATTAGCGGTTAGCACGCTTGCACGGCACCGGTGGGGCGGGCATCAACCAGCCTTATGACGGTCGGCGTGCATCCCCTCGCGGGTTTCGACAAGCTTTTGCACTACAAAGTGCCGGAGACGCTCGGCGCGCAGGTCGCGGTGGGTTCGCTGGTGCGCATCCCCATCTTTAACCGCCTCCACCTGGGCATCGTGGCCGAGATCGACACGCCCATCGATTTCCCAATCAACCGGCTCAAGCTGCTGGCCGAAGTGGTCTACCCGTTTCCGGCGCTTCCGCCCGACTTACTAGCGCTGGCGCGCTGGATGTCGGTGTATTATGCGGCCAAGCACGACTCCATCGTCGAGGCGATGCTGCCGGCGGCGGTGCGCAACGCGGTCAGCCTCAAGCAGGAGAAACTGCTTTCGTTGGCCAGCCGGTTACCGGACGAGGAACTCGCGGTATTGGTTAAACGGGCACCGGCCCAGGCCAAGCTCTACCAGTTCCTCGCCCAGCAGTTTAAACCCCAGAACAAGTCTCTGGTGTTGACGCGACTCGGCGTGACCGCCGCCGTGGTGGCCGCCTTGGTCAAACGCGGCCTGGTTACCGAAGAAGTCCGCCGGGTCGAACGCGTCGCTTACGCGGACAATTGGTCGACCGGCGAGGTGGTCGCCTCGCAGCCGCACGCGCTTAATCCCGGTCAGCAGGCTGCGGTGGACGCGATCGCTGCGACCCTGGCCGAGGATAAATTTGTTGTCACCTTGCTCCACGGGGTGACCGGTTCGGGGAAAACCGAGGTTTACCTGCGTGCAATCCAGGATGCGCTCAACGCGGGTGGCGGGGTGGTTTTTTTGGTGCCGGAAGTCGCCCTGACCCCGCAGACGGTGGCGCGCCTGCGCGGTCGGTTGGAAGCGATCGCGCCCGGGCAAAAGTGCGTGGTGTGGCACAGCCATTTGAGCGAGGGCGAACGGCTCGACGGCTGGCTATCGCTTGCCACGGGCGAGGCGCGGGTGGTGGTGGGCGCGCGCTCGGCGATCTTCGCGCCGGTGCATAACCTGAAACTCATCGTGGTCGATGAGGAGCATGAGCCCGCCTACAAGCAGGACGAGACGCCCCGCTACCACGGTCGCGACGTGGCGGTGATGCGGGCCAAGTTAAACAACGCGCTCTGCCTGCTCGGGTCGGCCACACCCTCGCTGGAGAGTTTCGCCAACGCCCAGGCCGGCAAATACCGCCTGCTCGGCCTGCCCGAGCGCGTCGACGCCCGTAAGCTTCCCTATATCAACATCGTGGATATGCGCATCGAGGTGGTCCGCCAGCGCGGCTTCACCTCGCTCTCCGGCAAGCTGGTGGATGCCATGCACGCCCGCTTCGAGAAACGGGAGCAGACGATTTTGTTTCTCAACCGGCGCGGTTACTCGCCTTCGATGCAGTGCACCAAGTGCGGCCATGTGGAGGAGTGCCCGCATTGCAGCATCACGATGACCTATCACCGCACCGACGAGCGGCTGCGTTGCCACCTGTGCGGCAAAGAGGCGACGGCTCCCGCGCGTTGTCCGGCCTGCGGGGCGCCGGAAATCCGCTGGAAAGGCATGGGGACGCAACGCGTAGAAGAGGCCGTGCGCCGCGTGCTGCCCAAGGCTCGGTTGGAGCGCATGGACACCGACACGATGTCGAAGAAAAATCGGTTCAGGGAAATCCTCACCGATTTCCGCGCGGGTAAAATCGATATCCTGATTGGAACGCAGATGATCGCCAAGGGCTTGGATTTTCCCAACGTGACGCTCGTCGGCTTAATCGACGCCGACATCTCGATGCACATCCCCGATTTTCGGGCCAACGAGCGCACTTTCCAGTTGCTCGTGCAAGTCGCCGGGCGGGCGGGGCGTGGTGACCGGGCGGGCGAGGTGGTGGTGCAAACCTTCACCCCTCAGGCCGAGGCGATCCAGTTTTCGCGGCATGCCGATTTTGAGGGATTCGCGGCAAGCGAACTGAAAATGCGGAAGGATTTCCGGTATCCGCCCTACCGGCACTTGATTCACCACCTCTTCCGCGGGCCGAGCGAGGAGAAGCTCAAATTTTTCACAGAAAGGTGGGCGCGCCATGTGGAAAAGGAGCTGGAAGGACGGGTGGAGTTGCGCGGGCCGTCGCCATCGCCGATCGAGAAAATCAAAGACGAGTACCGTTACCAGGTGTGGTATTTCACCAACGGGGTGACCCGCGTGATCGCCGATCTGAACGCGTTACGCACGGCCTTTGCCTGGCCCGACGACATCACGCAGGTGCTCGATGTTGACCCGGTTAACCTGACGTGACGCCGGGTGGAATGGACGGGGGGGCGGTTCGAGCCGCTCCGCGATTCCAGTGCCTAGTAAAACAAGTTGCGGTCGAGGCTGCGGTATTGGATCGCCTCAAGTAGGTGGTTCGACTCGATGCGCTCGGAGCCGGCTAGATCGGCGATGGTGCGTGCGACTTTGAGAATGCGGTCGTAGGCTCGGGCCGAGAGTGAAAGTTGCTCCATCGCCTGCTGCAGTAGGTCGCCGAGCGTGGAATCGATCACGCAGTGTACGCGGATTTGTGCATGGGTCATGCGGGCGTTGGCGGTGGTCCGCGAGCCCGCGAAACGGGTTAATTGGCGCTCGCGGGCGGCTTGCACCCGGGCGCGGATGGCGGCGGAACTTTCGGCCGGTTTTTCCTGACGGAGTTCGTTGATCGAAAGGGCCGGCGCCTCGATGTGCAGATCGATGCGATCTAATAAGGGGCCGCTGATGCGGGCGCGGTAGCGTTGGATTTGCGAGGGCGAGCAGCGGCATTTATGGCGGGGATCGCCAAGATATCCACAGGGGCACGGGTTCATGGCCGCAACCAACATAAAACTACAGGGCAGGGTGACCTTGCCGGCACTGCGCGAGATGGTCACGTAGCCATCCTCGAGGGGTTGGCGGAGGACTTCGAGTGCGCTGCGTTTAAACTCGGGGAGTTCGTCGAGAAAAAGCACGCCGTGGTGGGCGAGGGAAATTTCCCCTGGGCCAGGGATGGTTCCTCCGCCAAGCAGGCCGACGTCGGAGATCGTGTGGTGGGGCGAGCGCACGGGGCGCCGACCGAACACGTGTGCTTCATTGCCGGCGAGGGTTTGGCCGGCTGCCGAGTGGATGCTGAGAATCTCCAGCGACTCGTCCAAGGTGGGGGCGGGAAGGATAGTCGGAATGCGCTTGGCGACCATCGATTTCCCGCTGCCGGGCGGGCCGATCATGCATAGGTTGTGTCCACCGGCGGCGGATACCTCGATGGCTCGCCGAAGCGCGTGTTGGCCTTTGATCTCGGAAAAATCTCCGACAGTGAGATCGGGCCCCAAGTTGACGGTGACACCGCACGCGTGGGGGACGGCCGCAATCGAAACCTCGCCGCTGAGGAAGCGAACGGCCTGATCAAGCGAGGCGACCGGGAAGGCGTCGACACCTTCGACCAGTGAAGCCTCGGCTGCGGAGGCCGGCGGAAGCAGGACGCCCGATTTCCCCAGTTTTTTGGCCAGGCGGGCAATTGCTAGGGCGCCGCGCACTGGGCGGGTGGCGCCGGAAAGGCTGAGTTCTCCGGCAATGAGATAGTCGTCGAACTTGGCGGCGACGAGTTGTTCGGTGGCGATGAGAATACCAAGCGCGATCGGCAGATCGTAAAAGGGGCCCTCTTTGCGGATATGGCCCGGGGCGAGGTTGATCGTGGTGCGTGTGCGGGGCGACTTGAAGCCGCTGTTACTTAGCGCGGAAACAACTCGATCTTCGGATTCTTTGACCGCGGCATCTGGCAGGCCGACGAGGACGAAACGCGGATCGCCGCTTTCACCGGAGTTAACTTCCACCAGCACCAATTCCGCATCGATGCCTTGCAGGGCAGCAGATGCGATGGTGGCGAGCATCGCAGTTAAAGTGCCGATGCGTTGCAGCGCTGAGCGATTACCCCAAGGTTGCGCTCAATCCGCTCAAGGTAGGGATTGCTCCCATCGGGCTGGGTGAGGAATCGGTAAACTCCAAGGAAATCGTTGTCGAATTTGGGCTTCACGACTTTTTGCCAAAAGAGGGTGGAGCCCCCGGCGAGATGGCCGGGTGATTTGAATACGCGTTGGGCCGCTGGCAGACAAAGAAAAGCATCTGATTCGGCGAATTCATTGAACAGCAAACCCAGCTCGTCGGGGTAATCGTCCGCGGCCATTTGGCCCAGGTAATCCGCGGTGGCGACCATACTGGCGAGCACGTGGTCATCATTGCGGTTAAAACGTAAATTCATGCCGGTGGTCGAGGGACCGGTGCAGCGGATCGCGCAGAGAACGGTATCGAGCTCCTCTATTTTGAAGGCACGAGCGGGCAGTTGGGTGGCGGCCAAGGCGCAACTGCGCAGGACATGGCAAAAAGTGTACTTTGCCCCGGTTCCGGCGTGGTCGGACCTGAGTTTTAGGTATCCACTGTCATGGTACAGCGCGGCGGCCAATCCAAGTTCGAATTGGCGATGAGTGAAGGGTGGGGATTCGGCGGTTTTTTGCCGGGCAACGAACAGGTCCGTGTAGGCCAGTGTGACCTGCAGCGTGTGTTGGAAATCGTGGTAGGGCAGGTCGTTGGCCTGATAATCCGGATGTTGTCCTGAGAAGAGTTTTTCGAGATCGCCGAATAACTCGCGGGTCATGGTTTGATCTGCGGAGGGGAAAAGCGCTCCGGCGGCATCCTGAACGGCGAGACTCACGCTTGAAGCACACGCGGAATTAATCGTTAGGGGCATATCGATCGAAGTCATTTGGGGCAAGTGTACAGGAGGGCGCGTGTGAGCATTAACTGCGTTGCAAATAATAATTTGCGGAAACCACGGGCAAGACCAATTTTGTGGGGTCTTAACCTAGTAAATTGATGATCTTAGGACTAACTGGAGGCATGGGCGGGGGGAAATCCACCGCAGCCCGATTTTTCGTGGAAGAAGGGTTCCGTTTGCTCGATGCCGACCGCATCGTTCGCGAGCAATTGCTCACGGATCCCGTGGTGATCGGCCAAATCGCCCAACGCTTTCCGGACGCGGTCGATGCTGACAATCGGGTGCTGCGCCCGGTCCTGGCGGGGTATGTTTTCGGGAATGACGCGGACCTCCACTGGCTGGAGGGGGTGCTGCATCCCCTGCTTTACGCCAAATGGCGCGAGGCCATCGCGAGTGAGCCCATGGCCGAGTGGCTGATTGAGGCCCCCTTGCTATTCGAGCAGAATCTTGAAAATTGGTTTGATTTTACGGTCTGCGTCGCGACAACTTCGGCCAATCAGCTTGTTCGGTTGATTGAGCGCGGAATTACCCAATCGCTCGCCGAACAGCGCATTTCCAAGCAATTGCCCTTGGCGCAGAAAATAGAAAAAGCCGATTTTGTACTCTCTAACGACGGCACTCCCGATGCCCTTAAACTGCAAGTAACGCATCTGGCCGCCCGGCTGCGCCGGCTTTCACCGGCGCCAATTACAGTAAAGATTTAGCAAAACCAACTATGGACGAATCCGATATTAATAGCTCCTCCTCAGCAGGTGCAGGTAAACCGAAGAAAGTGGTAAAAAAAAACACCCGCACTGTCAGTAGGGAGACGACGCCGAAAAAAACAAGGGCGGTTAAGCCCAAGGCGCCCAAAACGTCCAAGTCCAGTTCCGCCGCCGAACCGTCCTTATTCGAGATCGCCGCGCCCGCTCCAGCAATGCCCCCAGTGGTTCAAGCGCCCATTCGCGAAGAGCGAATTGCTGCCGTCCCGTCGTCCGCGCCCTCGCCAACGTTCGAACCAGCGCCAGCGGCTCCCGAGCGGGCGGTTTTTGTGCCTTCAACGGAGCACCTGCCGGCGCCAGCGGCTATGGTCCCCCCAGTGTTTTTTCCTGTCGAGTCCACCTCTGAGCCTGCGGCCGCACCGGTTTTCGACGCGGTTTCCCCTGTCCCGTCGGTTTCCGCCGATCACGGCGGTGCGACCGTAGTCGGGGGGGCTCAACCCCCCAGCATGCCGGATGATGATCGCGGCCCCTGGTGGAAACGAAAGAAGGATAAAAAAGGGAAATGGAAGGATAAGCCCCAAAATGGTGGCGGGCAGCAAGGTGGCCGTCCCGGTGGGCACCAGCACCCTCCCCAGCCACCGCCTCCGGTGTTGCAGGCAAAGCATTATGGAGACCTGCCGAATCCGGCCCGTTTCACCGACCTTGGCGCACTGGATTTGCTCGCCGAGACGCTCAAGGTTGGCAACGGCAGCGAGCCGATCCAGGTGGACAAGATTTATTCGTTCCACCTCTTCGATCTCACCGTGTTTGCGCGCAAGCTCGGGTTGGTTTTCGACGTAACGCCGAACCGGTTACAGGCGCTGGAGGCGATTTTCTTCCATGCTGCCGAGCAAAACATTCCCTTGGTTGAACGCGGTTATGTGGAGCTTACGGACAATGGGTACGGGTTTATCGTGCATGAGCAGGCTAACTACCGCTTGTATCCTGAGAGTACCTACTTGCCGGAGACCTTGATTAAGCGTTTTGCGCTCAAGCGCGGGCATAGCATCGAGGTAATCGTGCAACCGCCCCAACCCGGCGATCGCTGCCTGGCCGCCGTCAGTATCACCTCGGTCATGGGCAAACCGCCTGGGGATGTTTCCAAGCTAACTCCCTTTGAGGAACTTGTTCCGTATTACCCGTTGCAACGAATTCTTTTGGAGGCCCCTGAAATCCATAAGGATGTGTCGATGCGCGCCGTCGATCTGCTCACCCCAATCGGGTTTGGTCAACGAGGGTTGCTGGTGGCTCCGCCGCGTACCGGTAAAACCGTGTTGCTGCAAAACATCGCCAATTCGATTTCGCATAACTTCCCTGAGAAAAAGCTCATCCTCCTGCTCATCGATGAGCGGCCGGAGGAAGTCACCGATTTTAAGCGCCACACCCAGGGCGAAGTGGTGAGTTCAACGTTTGATGAGGCACCTGAAAGTCATGTCCATGCCGCTGAGATGGTGATCGAAAAGTCCCGGCGTCTGGTCGAGCAGGGTGAGCATGTGGTGATTCTGCTGGATTCAATCACTCGACTTGCGCGCGCCTACAACGCGCTGGCCGCTAATTCCGGTAAAATTATGTCCGGTGGCGTCGAGGCGACCGCATTGCAAAAGCCCAAGCGTTTTTTTGGCTCAGCGCGCAATATCGAAGGCGGTGGCAGTATCACCATCATCGGTACGGCGCTCGTCGACACCGGCAGCCGGATGGACGAGGTGATCTTCGAGGAGTTTAAGGGGACGGGCAACATGGAGTTGCACCTTGATCGCGGACTTTCCGACAAGCGCATTTTCCCTGCGATCAACATTGATCGCTCGGGAACGCGTAAGGAGGAACTAATTTACCACCCCGAAGAGATGCTGCGGGTCTATGGCTTGCGCCGGGCGATGCAGGGAATTCCCCCAGTTGAAGCGATGGACATGTTCATTCAACGCTTGAAGAAAACCAAAACCAATGCGGAATTCTTAATGAGTTTGAATCGTTAAGCCCCAGATTGCGCTTCAACCCGTAACGTTTTCTCGTTTCAGCCCTCTATTACCCCACTTGTGACTTCCTCCGACGATTTCGTTCTCCAGCTTGCCGTTGATAAAGGTGTGCTCACCAAGTCGCAGATAAACGCGGCGAGCGTGCAACTTGCGGCACACAATAACCCCAATAGTGCGCCCCCATCTTTGGTGGAAGCGTTGATTGCCAGTCGCGCTGTAGATGCGCGCCAACTCAGCAAGCTCTTGGCGGATGAATTCGGCATGCCCCTGGTCGATTTGACCGCGTTACGTGTACCCAATGTTGATGCGATGGCACTCATCCCCCGCTCATTGGCTACACGCTACAACGTGTTCCCGATTGCGAAGGAGGGCGGGGTGCTCAAGCTGGCGATCGCAGATCCACTCGATGTGGATTCAATCGATAGTCTGAGCCACGTCGTAAAGTTGACCATTGAGCCCTGCGTGGCTCCAGCCGGAGAGATCAAACACGCCATCACCCGATTCTACGGTAAAGATGCCGAAGGTCTGGATGCGATGTTGGACGATTTTGCGGTGGGCGGCGGCGAGGCGGTTGCGGTGTCGACGGTGGCAAGTGCAGGAATGGCCACCGTTGAGGATGGCGATGCGCCGATTATTAAGTTGGTGCATCAAATTATTTTGGAGGCCATTCAACGACGTGCCTCCGACATTCACTTGGAGCCGCTGGAGAAGCGCTTTCGCGTCAGGTATCGTATTGACGGTGTGTTGGTCGAGGTAGAGAGCCCGCCTAAACGCCTTCAGATGTCGATGATTTCACGCCTGAAAATCATGGCGAATATCTCGATTGCCGAAAAACGAATTCCGCAGGACGGCCGTATTCAGATTAACACGAGTGCAAAGCAGATTGACCTTCGTGTTTCCTCCCTTCCGACCGCACATGGCGAAAGTATCGTCATGCGTATTTTGGACAAAGACGGCCTACAGCTTGGCTTGCCGGAACTGGGCTTTTTCAGCGATGACCAGGCGATCGTTGAGCGACTCATCGCCATGCCAGACGGAATCATGCTGGTCACTGGGCCGACCGGTTCAGGTAAGACGACCACTCTATATTCCTGCCTACATTTCATCAATAAGTCGGACCGTAAGATTATTACGGTCGAGGACCCGGTGGAGTACCAGTTGGCGGGCATTAATCAGGTGCCGGTTCGGCACGATGTGGGAATGACCTTCGCCTCGGCGTTGCGCGCGATGTTGCGTCAGGCACCCAACATCGTGATGGTGGGTGAAATTCGAGATTTGGAGACAGCTGAAATTGCCATCAACGCATCGTTGACCGGACACATGGTGTTTTCGACTCTGCACACTAATGATGCACCTGGGGCGATCACGCGTTTGATCGATATTGGCGTTAAGCCATTCCTCGTATCTACGTCCCTTCGCGCCGCCGTTGCGCAACGCTTGGTGCGTAAGATCTGTAAGCAGTGCAAAAAGTCTTTTACTCCTGACTCCAATGAGTTGCGTTCGCTCAACATTACCCCGCAGCAGGCCGCAACCGCCACATTTATGCGTGGTGAGGGCTGCCCGAACTGCAACGGAACCGGATACCGTGGGCGTAATGGTATCTTTGAGATGTTTGTGGTTAATGAGGAAATCCAGCGAATGATTTACGAAAATGTCGGAACGGCCAAGTTGCGCGACAAGGCTCGTTCACTCGGCATGCGTACAATGCGTGAGGATGGCGTGCGCAAGGTACTCGCCGGTCAGTCCACCATTGATGAAGTCGTTTCCATCACCGTGGGCGATGCCAGTTAAGGTAAGATAACACCTTCTCACTATATATGAGTTATGAGATGAATGATTTGTTGGAGTTGATGGTCGAGCAGGGGGCCTCGGACCTTCATCTTCAAGTTGGCCAACCCCCAACGCTTCGCCTGAGTGGCGGGATGGTGCCAATTGATGGTCCGGCGTTGACCCCGTTGGACACGGAGAAACTGATGCTCTCCATCACCCCTGACAATCACCAGCAGGGCGTTAAGTTGAATGGCGGTTCCGACTTTGGGTTTGCCTACCAAGAAAAGGCGCGGTTGCGGGTTAGCATTTTGAGGGCGAAGGGCAATTATGGGTTAGTTCTGCGGCAGATCCCGAACAAGATGTTCAGTTTAAGGGAGATCGGCCTGCCTGATAAAGTTCGCGAATTACTTTATCGTCCCCGAGGTCTTATCTTGGTGACGGGGCCGACTGGATCTGGCAAGTCAACGACCTTGGCCTCGATGGTAAACTACATCAATGAGACCCGTGATGGTCACATCATCACGATCGAGGATCCGATAGAATATTATCATCCGCACAAACACTGTATCGTCACGCAGCGTGAAGTGGGCGTAGATGTACCAAGTTTCTCTGAAGCCATTCGGCGTGCCTTGCGCCAAGACCCCGATATCATTTTGGTGGGTGAGATGCGCGATTTAGAGACAATCGAGGCTGCTATCAGTGCGGCTGAGACCGGCCACCTCGTGTTTGGGACCCTGCACACGAACGGTGCAGCCAAGACCATTGACCGCATTGTGGATGCCTTCCCAGCCAACATGAAGGACATGATTCGCACGCAACTCGCTTCATCGATTGTGGCGGTAATCTCTCAGGTTCTTTGTCGGAAAATTGGTGGTGGGCGCATTGCGGGCTATGAGATTATGGTGAACACCAATTCAATCGCAGCGCTCATACGCGAAAATAAAACCTTTCGGATTTCCTCAGATATACAGACTGGTGCCAATCTTGGGATGATCACCATGGACTCACATTTAATGAGCTTGGTTAATCGAGAACTGGTGACTCCGGATGAGGCTCTCGATAAAGCACAAGACAGCCTAGTCATGCGGGAAAAACTTCTCGCGATGGGGGCTGAACTCCGCAAACTTTAACAATCAGCCGGTTCTTACCCCTATGTTTGAAAGCCACAGTTACACTATTCTTGAACTTTGCCGCGACCAGCAGTTGGTCCCATTAGCGACACTCAATGACTTAAACGAGGAGCACAAGGCCACGGGGAAATCCATGGCGAGTCTCCTGATCGAAATGGGGGTGTTGGAAAAAGAAACACTTTTGCGTAAAATCGCGGAAAGCCTTGGACTGGAGTATCTCGAGGGTAATGTGGGCGATATCACCAACGAGGTAGCAGCTTCGATCCAGCCCAATTTGGCGCGGATGTATGGAGTCGTTCCAGTTCGCTCGGACGCCTACAGCGTCGACCTGATGGCGATCGACCCATTTAATAATCAGATCATTGACGATCTAACGTTTGCACTCGGCAAGGACGTGCGTCTGCTGGTGGTCGCCCCAGCCCGTGTTGAAGGATTACTTAAGTTGCATTACGGGGAAGACGATGCAACCATCGACGATTTGCTTAAGCAAATATCTGGGGACGATTCCCAGTCGGTTAACGGGGGCGGGAAAGATCTGTCTGCTCATGACTTGGAGTCGATGGCAGGGCAAACCCCCATTATTCGCTTCGTCAATTTGGTCATTGGTCAGGCTATTCGCGACAAGGCGTCGGATATACACTTTGAGCCTTTTGAGCACGAATTTAAGATTCGATATCGCATCGATGGGGCGCTTTATGAAATGGCGCCACCGCCTCCACATCTAGCCTTGCCGATTGGATCGCGCATCAAGGTTTTGGCGGGCTTAAACATCGCAGAGCGGCGTATTCCGCAGGACGGCCGCATTAAACTAACGATTGGCGGTCGACAGGTTGATCTACGTGTTTCGACCCTTCCGACTCAGTTTGGCGAATCGATCGTGCTACGTGTTCTCGACCAATCCGCAGTCCAACTCGATATCTCTGCTCTTGGTATGCCGACTGATGTATATGACGGCATTACTGAAATCATCAGGCGCCCCAATGGTATTTTTATCGTTACGGGACCGACCGGCTCAGGCAAAACCACCACCCTTTATTCGGCGTTGCGGGTGATTAACACTCCTGACCTTAAACTGCTTACGGCCGAGGACCCCGTGGAATACGAAATCGAGGGAATCATGCAGGTTCCCGTTAATCACAATGTAGGCCTGAGCTTTGCTGCAGCGCTGCGTTCATTCCTGCGTCAAGATCCGGATGTGATCATGCTGGGGGAAATTCGCGACTTGGAGACGGCTCAGATCGCGATCCAGGCCGCATTGACTGGCCATTTAGTATTGTCGACTTTACATACAAACGACGCATCCGGTGCGGTCACTCGACTAGTTGATATGGGGGTTGAACCCTTCTTGATCGCCTCCTCGCTCGAAGCGGTGCTGGCCCAGCGATTAGTTCGTCGAGTCTGCAAGAGTTGCCGAACCGCCTATGAACCACCAGCTGTTCTGCTTCAGCAACTGGGAATTGATCCGGTCGACATCGGCAACCGTGAGTTTTTCTACGGCAAGGGCTGCGAGCACTGCAGCAATAGTGGTTACAAGGGACGGATGGGCGTCTACGAGTGGCTGCGAATGAGCGAAGGCGTCCGTGACTTGGTGGTCGCAAGGGCTTCAACCTTGGTGATTAAGCAAAAGGCTCTAGAGCAAGGTATGCGCACCCTTCGTGACGACGGTTTACGCGCAATTTTTGACGGCGCGACTTCGATCGAAGAGATCGTGAAATACACCTAATTCTGTTTTTTATAGAAAATCCAACATCCGTTTAACTACCCCAACATCATGATTAAGTTCAACTACAGCGCCATTGAATCCGCTTCAGGAAAAGAAAGAAAAGGGAGCGTTGAAAGTCCCACCCAAGAGCAAGCTTCGGCCGAATTGAAAGCCATGGGCCTCATCCCGACATCGATTACTGCTGCAGGGGCGAGTGCAAAGCCGAATCCAGTTGCGAAAAAGGACGAAAAGAAATCCTCCGGAAGTTCTTCTAAAGTCGAAGCTGGACCGGCTAAACCCAAAAAGAAAGGGATTACGTTCGGGCGTATTATTAACAACGATAGTCTTACCGTTTTTACCCGTCAACTGGCCACCTTGGTTAATGCAGGTATGCCAATTATGCGCAGTCTTGAAACGCTTGGCCGCCAAGAAAAAAATCCGCTCTTTAAGGAGGTCATTGATTCGTTGGTTGATAACATCCGCTCGGGTGGAAATTTCTCCGATGGCCTTCTCCAACATCCCAAGGTTTTTGATCGGCTCTATGTTAACATGATCAAGGCTGGTGAGGCGGGTGGCGTGCTGGGTACCGTCCTAGAGCGGTTATCCCGGTTCATGGAAAAATCAGAAAAAATCAAAGGCAAGGTCAAGGCCGCTATGACCTACCCAGTGATCATCGTTTTTGTTGCCGTGGCAATTGTCGGTGCGTTGATGGTTTTCGTGATTCCCCAGTTCGAGAAAATTTTTTCTGGGATGTTGAAAGGGCAATCTATGCCGGCTCTCACTTTGGCCGTCCTCGCCGTTAGTAATTTCATAAAAAACCACATCATTATCACCATAGGCGTTGGTGCGGCAGGGTATTTTTCCTTCAAGGCTTGGCATAAAACAACAAAAGGAACGCGCACGGTTGATTGGCTTCTCCTCAATGCTCCTGGCGTGGGACCGCTCTTTCTTAAATCATCAATCAGCCGTTTCACCCGTACCCTCGGCACCTTGCTGGCTTCTGGTGTACCGATCCTTCAAGCGTTGCTCATCACGCGGGACACCTCAGGGAACGTACATGTCGCTGATGCCCTCAATTTAGTTCACGATCGGGTCAAGGAAGGTGATAACGTCGCTCGCCCCCTAGATTCGACTAACGTGTTTCCCTCAATGGTGACCTCTATGATTGAGGTCGGTGAGGAAACTGGCGCACTGCCTGAAATGCTTAATCGTGTTGCCGATACCTACGATGATGAGGTTGATAATTCGGTTGCCGGTCTTACTTCCATCATCGAACCCGTGATGATTGTATTTATGGCCGTGGTCGTGGGCACGATCGTGATCGCGCTGTTCCTGCCTATCGTTAAGATCATCCAGACCCTATCGTAATCGCTCCCACCGAATGCCGGCTTTGGCTAACCTGAAAAGTTAGTTGAAGCCGGCTTTTTTGCGCTCAAGTCGAAAGGGCGTATTCAATTCGGGGTAATTATTTTTTCAATAATCGCCTGTGCCCGTGTGAAGGCGGCCTCGATTTCAGCTACGTGCTGATCGATTGAGCCAAGACCATTTAAGCGTGTATGGTGTTCGGTTTTTTCTGCCAAGGCGCGCAATTCAATTGCCCCGACGTTGCTGGAGCTACCTTTTATACTATGTGCGGCCCGGATAAAGGCGGCTGTATTTCCGCTGATTCGATTGCTGTGTAAATCCGCAATTCGTTCAGGAGTATCGGTTAAAAATATAGTTAATATCTCCCGCAGGAATACGTCGCCGTCATCCGGGCTGAGCGAACGAAGATTATCGATTGCTTCCGGATCAATGATGAGGGCTGAAGGACTGGAGGGCGGCAGGGACATGGAGAGGAATAAAGCGGGTTTCGCTTCGGAATTGCGGGACCTGTGTCGATTTTGAATCGTCCCACTAGAATTCCCACTCAAAAGAAGTGTTAGCTTCTACTTCTTCAATGGTGGTCAATCCAAGCAATACTTTTTTCAGGCCGTCGTAGCGCAAGGGTTTAAATCCAACTTTGCCTGCCGCCGTGGTGATTTGTTGAACGCTGGCTCCTGCGGTAATGAGGGTTCTGATTTCTTCGGTGATGAGCACCAGTTCATGAAAAGCGACCCGTCCCTTATATCCCGTTCCCCGGCAAACCCGGCATCCGCGGCCACGGAAAAATGGCACTTCCTTGAGTCCCGGTTCCTTGAAATACTTGAGTAAGAGCTCACGCGGCGGGTAATAGGGTTCTTTGCAGTTATCACAAATTCGGGCGGCAAGACGTTGGGCTAAAACGCCGATAATTGATGGGGCGACCATGTAGGGAGCCACCCCAATTTCCAGTAATCGGACTATCGCTTGCGCTGCGTTATTGGTGTGAAGTGTGGCAAAAACAATGTGCCCGGTGAGCGCAGCTTCGGTGGCAATTTTTGCGGTTTCCTGATCTCTGATCTCTCCGATTAAGATTACATCTGGATCTTGTCGCATGAGCGAACGAAGCACGGTCGAAAACTTGAGTTCGATGCCGGCATTTACTTGGGTTTGTGTGAGTTCAGCTACTTGGATTTCGATCGGATCCTCAATGGTTGATATGTTTTTGTCGGGTGTATTAATTTCATTGAGGGCCGCGTAGAGCGTCGTTGTCTTGCCTGAACCCGTTGGTCCGGTGACAAAGATCAGTCCGTTGGGGTTCTGAATGAGTCGCTGGAATGGGGTGAGGATAGTCTGCGACATCATCATTTTATCCAAGGTGATCAGCGACTTTTTACCACTCAGGGCGAGGATCCGGATGACGGCCTTTTCACCGTAGTGAGAGGGAATGGTGGAGATGCGGAAATTAGCGTTGGCGTAACCAATGAGCATTGAAAAGCGCCCATCCTGAGGAAATCGGGTCTCGGCTATGTTGAGATTGCTGAGGATTTTTATACGAGCGATGATCGCCCGGTGAAGTTTGCGCGAGTAAGTCAGCACCTCGCGCAGCATGCCATCGATGCGAATGCGAACTCGACAACAGTGTTCCTGCGCTTCGATGTGGATATCGGTCGCACGTTCTCGAATTGAATAATAAATTATATCGTCGAAGATTTTAATCAACGATTCGTCCTCCGCTAGCTCGGGATTGTTGAATACCGATGCGGTGCTTAATGCGACAAGTTCAGCCTCGAGATCCTTTTCATTGGAATACTGGATAAGAATGGTGTCATTAATATCCCGCGGCAGGGAAAATACAGGACTGACCGGCATTTTAATAATCAGGCTCAGTCGTTTGACCCGGTTCGCATCTTCCGGAGTGGAAAATGAAGCAGTGAGTACGCCTTCGATTATATAGAGGCCGATGACCTGCATTTTTTGGGCGATTTCCGCCGGTATCGCGAGGACGGCTTCGTCCGTGATCAGTGAGCTAAAGGGATCTACATAGGCAATGCCGAGTACATCCGCGTAGAGTTTGCAGGCTGCGTCTTTGGTCAGGATTCCCTGCTCGATGATCGCCTCGAGCAAGGGGATTCCATCCGCATGGACCCGTTCGAGTGCGGTCAACTCATGGATTGAATCGAAGCCGGGTAGTTGGCGAATGCGGTCGCCGAGCGTCGGATTAGGGGTGGGTGGCTGCACTGCGGTTTTTCCGGTTTCGGAAAAGGTTGCTGATCTCTTGCTGGTGAAGCTTTTCCATGGAAAACGAACTGGTCGTGCGTTCCAACTGAAGCTCGTTGAGTAAGTCCGGTAAACTGTAGCGGACTTCGCCCAGGCCGTGGAGTGGCGGCTTTTGCGGTGTCGGTTTTTTTGTCGGTGAGGTATCGAGGGTCGGCATAACTCAATTTATGATTTGGTTTTTCTCGGCCAGTAAGTCCGTCAGCAGCGCGACGAGTTCATCGCGTTGGGTATCCTTTCGGATGTAGTGCACCGCCCCGCCATCTGCCGCCGCTTCAATCGTGTGACGGGTGGAGAGAGAGGTCAGCATGATAACGCAGGCCTGGGCGTTAAGGCCGCGGATGTGACGAAGTGTTTCGATCCCATCCATTACCGGCATGTTAACATCCAGCAGGACCAAATCGGGTTGTTCGCGTGCATAGGCTTCGACGCCTTTCGCGCCATTGGTGGCCTCGCAGATCGTGGTGACTCCGATTGAGCGCAGAACCAAACTGATGTATTTTCGGATGTGGTTTTCATCATCAATAATGAGAGCTTTTGACGGAGGAATCATGATGGTAGATAGGGCAGTAAAACGCGGAATTCGCATCCGCCAGCCGGTTGGTTTTCGGCCTCAATGGTGCCGTGGTGGGATTCCACGATTTTCCGGCATATCGCCAGTCCTAGGCCGGTGGAGGGCTCGCCGCTGGTGGGGCGCGTCGACAACCGGCCGAAATCCGTAAACAAACGCGCTCGCTCTTCGTCCGGTATCCCTGGTCCCTGGTCGCGCACGCGAATGATCTGGCGCTGGTTCGCTTGATCGAACTCGAGGGCCACGCAGATGGTTGAGCCGGGCGGAGAGTATTTCACCGCGTTGCTCAGTAGGTTGTCGATCACTTGGCGTGTCTTGGCCTCATCCACACGGATGCGTGGGACCGGTCTCGCATGGTTAAACTCGATCCGGGTCTGTTTACGCAGGGCAGTCAGGCCGGTCAGTCGCACCGCTTTCGCGACCAGTTCATCTAATCGCAGCAACTTGGATTCTAGTTTTAATTCGCCGGCTTCAATGGTGGCCCAGTCAAGCAGGTCGTTGACTAGGGTCACCATCCCCTGGCTGGTTTGCTGGATGAGTTGAGCGAGTTCGTCTTGTGCGGGGGTTAAGGGGCCGACTGTGCCGTCGAGCATGAACTCTGACAGGCCGCGAATGGAGGCGAGGGGATTACGCAGGTCGTGCGCCGCCATGCCGAGAAAGCGGTTTTTGGCGGAATTGGCCTGGCTGAGTTGCGCGACTAACGTCTGTTGATGTGCGAGTAAAAGCCGCACTTGCAGGTGGGTGTGGATGCGGGCCACCACTTCTTTTTGCCGAAAGGGTTTGAGCACATAATCGACGCCACCCGCATCAAATCCCTCCACAATCGCATCCGCTTCCCGTTTGGCGGTGATAAACATTACGGGGGCGGTCTGGGCACCGTACCGGCGATGCAACTCCCGGCAGGCCTCAAAGCCGTTAAGGCCCGGGAGCAGCACGTCGAGGAGGACCAGATCGGGGGCGAACGTCGCGTAGTGTTCCAACGCGGCCTCCGCCGATTCGGCCTCCGCCGTGACATAGCCCTCGGGCTCAAGCATCTGGCGCAAAATCGTCCGGTTGCCTCGTTCGTCGTCCACCAGCAGGATTTTCCGCCCACGGGTTTCCCTCCACGGTAATGGCGCTTCGGCCGGGGGCGGGGGGCGGAGGTCCTTGGTTTCTAGCATGGCTCGTTGTGCTTAGTCCGGCGGTGGGTCCACTTGTTGCCGATTAACTGAGTGTCGGTTATGCGACGTATCAGGATATTGGAATACGTTGATATTAAAGTTGCCAGCGGGTTGTGCCGATGACTCGCTCTCCATCTCTATTCTTATGGCTAACTCATTCGTGTTTTCATCCGAGTCCGTAGGCGAGGGGCATCCTGACAAGGTTGCCGACCTCATTTCCGACAGCATCCTCGATGCCTGTCTTGCCATCGACAAAAACTCCCGCGTTGCCTGCGAAACGTTCGTCAAATCGAACGTCGTCGTGGTCGGTGGCGAGATCACCATTCCCTCGCTGCAGGACAAGAAGACCGGCAAAACCAAGCCGATCGACGAGGTCATCAACGTCGGTAAGGTCATCCGTGACGCCATTCGCCACATCGGCTACACCAACGACGACGACGTGTTTCACGCCGACACCGTTTTCATCAACAACTACCTGACCGCCCAGTCCGCCGACATCGCCCAGGGCGTGGACGCCAAAAAGGCCGA
>CAMBUJ010000030.1 GCA_945871005.1 Opitutus sp. GAS368
GCTCATGCAGTGTAAGTATCGATTGTTGTAGGCTCACGGTGAGGCGGTTCATTACCTCACAGCGAACAAGTCCGCCGGAGGTTTACCCCCTCAAAAGTGGCCGGTTTTGAAGTGACCAGTCGTGGCCGGTTTTAAGTGACCGCTGACAGTTAATTCTGAAGGGAGGCGCCGTTTGCGTTTTTGCAAACAATGCCGACTGCTTGATCTTGAGACAAAACCGCACACATGGTGGCGGCGTACGCATCAGGTGCCGGGAGTAGTTTGTTGTCCTGACCATGGTATTGCCCTTTCTGTTTCACAATTTGTCGACGGGGAGAGTTGGAAACTTGATTATCCGCTGGCGGATGACGCGCAGGAAATCGCCAAAACACCCAAGCCTGACGAGTTGGATCACTTTGTCGCAAGTGGCGTACAATGGCTGCTTAATAATAAGGTCATCACATTGGATGTAGGGGCCCGGCGAGATGTGTTCATGGAGCGCCTCACCATTAAGGGGCTCACAAGGGGCGGCCAACTGCGCAGAACTTTTTTCTTAGAGTCATTCAGCGCACAAAGAACAGCCGAAGCGTGGAAAGAAAGAAACCTGATGTTCGACGCATCTCATGCATCAGCGTGGCCAGCTCAAATTGCCATTTCCAAGTCTAATCACCACAGCCCTGTTATGCACTTACTTTTAATGAAATTTCTCGGGTTAAATGTGCAGGAATTCATAAGGCACGCCATAGATAGTAATCGACCTCGACACCCAACCAACCGAATTTCTCCTGATGCGGAGCTTGCGCAGCAACTGGTGGTATTATGGGCGGATACAAGTAAAACCATTGAAGGCATTTGCCGGGAATTAAGTATTTCGCGTGATAGTGTTTTGTCTTTAGCACGAAACTTAAAATTGAAACTGCCACGGGCAGAAAATAAGAAAAAAGCTCATTTGATCATGATAAAACGGGGTGAACTTAGGCTTAAATGGGTGGACCGGATGCGAATTCCTGAAAAAGAAAGAATGCGGATATGTCGCTGGTTATCTAGATATGATCGTCCGTGGTTGCATAAACACTTCGGCTACAAAGCGCCACGAACTTTTAAGGTGGATTGGTCAGCTCGTGATCAGCTGTTACTAAAGATGGTGCCCTACGTCATAGCTAAAATTAGGGCTCAACTTCCTTTTAGGCGGATCACCAAAAAGGCGATCATAGAGTTGCTACCGTATAGCAACTCGACTCAAATTCGCATGCACTTATTGCCACTTCTGGCCCAGGAAATTAAAGCACGGAATGAGACTATTAATGAATTCATATTGCGACGTGTTAAAACCATAAGACAAGTCAGCCCCGAGTTAGCCCCTTGGGCGGTTCGAGAACAAGCATCTGTTCCGTGGTCGTGTCGGACCCCTGCGATCATGAGTGCGATGGGGTACAGATTTGTCGGTGAACGTTGGCTTGCGACCCCCGAAACTGCTGATCGAGCAGGCTACGGGTTGCTCGCGAACCCCAAAACAAATTAAAACAATAATGATCTATACTGGCCATGCCGATTCATGCATCACGTTGGATCGCGCATGTTTTGTGGATAGCCTTGTGATATTCACTGGGTTTCAGGACCAATTCGCTTCGACATCTTGATCTTACCGAAGCAAATCGGGATCATGGCATGGCTGGTATTAAACGACAAGGGGCTAAATTTATGCGACTAGCAGCCCGTCGGATTGAAAAGAACTGGTTCTGGCCAAGTCCTCGGCACACGAACCAACTTTGAGTGTGGTGGATAGATTTTTGGGTTAAATAATTCCTCCGGCCTTGGGTCATTGGATTAGGGTGGTAAATCAAAGGTACACGAGTTCCCACTCAATGGATACTTTTTCCATGCCGCTGAGAAAAAACACCGGAATCAGAGACCCTCCTTTAAAATTCCTGAAATCGGTTCAATGGTTTCTTGCTGTAATTTATATGAGGCTCGTCTCGCGGCCGTAGCACTGTATTGGATCATGCGTTCGGCGAAGCTCGCCTCTGGGCCCAGTTGCGGCGGATCATCGTGCTTTTCGAGTTGAGCTACACGACTCCATGAGGGATCGGCCGGATCGTGGATGACCACGATCTCTACTCTTTCGACGCCTCCGCACTTGGGAAATTCCTTGGCGACCGTAAGGTATCGCTCATATCGCACCGCGCAGTCAATGGATCCAAGCTAGTTCGACGCCACGGGCTCTCTCTTTGGTCTGTAGAGAAACCGTGCGACACGGACTTTCTACATCAGCTCGAAGAGCCTATTCAGCTCAAGATGGAACGTGCATCTCAGAAGGTAGAAGCCATTCCCCGTGAAATTGCACCGCTTCAGTGCGAAGCTCTGCCGAACTGGATAACCGTGGAGTTGACCCCCGAGCAGGTGCTGAGTGCGATGGGAGTCGGTGTTGCTCGTGTCACCAAAATCCTAAAAGACATGAGTGATTTTCACGCTGCTGTAGATGAGTCTGAACGCCACCAAGGCACAAAATGAGCGTAGCCCATCCTTGTCCGTGCGAGGGCCCGCATCCAGTCGGCATTGTCATCCAGAACGATGTCGTGATTTCCGCTGCAAAGAAAAAGGGGGGAAGTCGGCGGCACCCACTCAAGCGCCGATTCTGTCAATTTGACCCTCGGTGCACTGATGCCATTGTGAGCAGGCGAAACCAGTTTATCCAGCAGGTCGAGGGCGGCCCCACATGCAATATGCGGCTTGGCGACAAACTATCGCTGGTGCGTACATTTTGATTATTTCTGACTTACATTTTAATTATCTTGATTTTGAGCCTACTGGATTATTTCTGGCCATTTTGAGCTCCTAGGTAACCCCTTACATTTTGAATTATTCGCTAACAGCTGATGTTCTCCGAGGCGCGACCCCACGGGTCGCGCCTTTTTTGTGGGCGCGCTCCGGACTTAGCGTAGCGCAGACTTCCAGTCTGCTGTGCGAGTTGGAGGCCCGAGCAGACTGGAAGTCTGCGCTACTTTGCGGCTTTGTGCGCGCTCTCTGCGTGTGCTAAGTCCGTGCGCGTTGCCGCACGGGCCGAGCTGGAGCTCCGCGTTCCGAGTTCCCCGAACGAGCCCCGTGGACCTCAGCCGTCTCAGCCGTAATAAGCCTTAAACCACTCCACGAACGAGGCCAGGCCTTCGCTCAGCGGGGTGCGCGGCGCGTATCCGATCGCCGCATGCACTCGCGTAAGGTCGGCACAGGTTTCCACCATGTCGCCGGGCTGCGGGCCGACCAACTCGATCTGCGCGGTGCGCCCAAGCAGGCGTTCGAGTTCGCGCACGAAATCCACCACCTCCACCGGGTGGTTGTGCCCAAGATTATAAACGCGCGCCGGGGGCAGCTCGGCGGTGGCCTGCGGCGGGTTGCGCATCGCCGCCAATACCCCGGCCACGATGTCGTCCACGTAGGTGAAATCACGGCGGTTGAGCCCGTGGTTGAACAGCTTGATCGGCTTGCCCTCGGCGATCGCCTTGGAAAACAAAATCGGCGCCATGTCGGGCCGGCCCCACGGCCCGTACACGGTGAAAAAGCGCAGGCCGGTCAGCGGCAGCCCGAAGAGGTGGGCGTAACTGTAGGCGGTGACCTCGTTGCTCTTTTTGGTGGCGGCGTAAAACGACAGCGGCCGGTCGGTCGGCTGGCCTTCGTGAAACGGCGTCACCGCGCCGCCGCCGTAGACGCTGCTCGACGAGGCGTAGACGAGGTGGCGCGGCGGGCGCACCCGCGCCGCTTCCAGCACCGAGGAAAAACCGATCAGGTTGCTATGGGTGTAGGCGGAGGGGTTTTCCATGCTGTATCGCACGCCCGCCTGGGCCCCGAGGTGGATCACGTAGTCGGGGGCGAAGTTCAGGTAGATTTCGCGGAAGCGGGCCGCATCGGCGAAGTCCGCGGCGATGAAGCGGAAGGAAGGGAATTTGGACAACTGGGCCAGGCGGGCGTCCTTGAGCGCGACCGGGTAGTAGTCGTTGAGATTATCCAGACCGAGCACTTCGCATTCCCCGGAGGCGGCGAGTTGGCGGGCGGTGTGATAACCGATGAAGCCGGCCGCGCCGGTGATGAGCACTTTCATGAGGAGGTAGGAGGGGTTGGGGTCGGCGAACCGTGGGCGGTTAACGGGCGGTCGGCAAGGGTGCGCTCGCCCAGCCAGGCCCAGGCGAGCAGTTCACCGGCGAGGTAGACCACCGCGCCTGCCCAGATGACGTCGGACAAAAAGTGGCCGCCTTGCACGATGCGAGCCCATCCGATGGCCGCGCCCATCAGTAGTCCGGCGGCGAGGCTGGCCCGCGCCAGCAGGGGCCGACGCCCGCGCCAGATGAAGTAACCGGCCAAGAGGTAAAAGCCCATCGAGGCGTGGCCGGAGGGGAAGGATTTGCGGTCCTTGGCTATCGGGCCGATCGCCCCGGCGGTGATGTAGGTATCGGGACCGCCAAACTCCTGGACCTGCTTGGGGCGGGGGCGGCCCCAGTTATCTTTGCCCACCGCATTCACCAGCAGGCCCGGACCGAGCAGCATAAGCAGCGGAAAGAACCACGCCCGGCGCGCCGCCAGCGACCCGCGTTGCGGACCGAACGCGCTGCGCAGGCCCTTCACCAAGCCCCCAATCGACAGCCCCACGGCCAGCCAGGGGCCGTAGCGGTAGAGCAATTGAATCAATGTATCGCTCGAGTGGGTCCAGCCTTCGCCGGGCGTGAAATAACGCCGCGCCAGCGCGAGGTCACCGCCGGTGCGCGCCAAGATAATCCCGGCGAGGGCGGCGAGGGCGAGGGCGGCGAAACTGCGAACAAGATGCTTCATGGTGGCGGACTGCGGAAAGTAGCGAGTAGCGGGTAGTGCGTAGCGAATAGTCGGAGGGCCTGAGTTGGCGCGGAATCGAGAGCGAGTCGGCAGAGGTGAGTTACAGCGGCTTGCCGTGGTTCCAGGTTTGCAGGTTGTCGCCCACCAGAATCCGCAGGTGCGGGGGCAGGGCGGTGGTGCGGGTGGAGTGGATCTCGCCCAGCGGGGTTAACCGCCCGAGCCCAGCAGTGAGGGCGGTCGGCAATTCGACGTCGGAGGTGACCAACAGCACGCGGGCGCCGCGCCACTCGGGCAGCGGGCCTTTCCAAAGGGCGTATTGCGAATCAACCAGCCCGGGCGGAGTCCACCGCCACACCGTCGGTTGCCCCGGCAAATAAAACGCCAGTTCGCTGGCCAGTTGGCGCCCGCCGTAGGTCACCACGATCACGGGCGCTCCGCCGTCGGCTTCGAGTTTGGCTTTGATCGCGCCCACGTCGGCGCCGAACTGCTCCCAGCCGCGCAGGCGCCGGGTGAAGTCGAGTTTGTGTCCGGTTAGGCCGAGCGGGCCAATCGCCAGCACCAGCGCGTAACCCAATGCAACGATGCTCACGCCGCTGATCCAAGCCGCGCGCCAAGCCTTCTGCCGGCGCGGCCAAGCCTGGGCGTTGACCAGCCAGCCCACCGACAAGAGCACCCCGCCCAAGTGGAACACGGCCGGCCAGTTCGGATTGATGCGCTGGCGCAGGCTCATCGAGAGAATCAGGGCCAGTGCCGGCACCGTCATGATCCAGGCAAACCACTGGCGGCGGTCCGCACGCGCCTCGCGCCACCCGCAGGCCGCCACCACCACGATGACCGCCGCCACCGGCCCGATCACGCCGAGCTGGCTGCCGATGAACTCGACACAAAAATTCAGCCCTTTGGCCAGGCGCCACGGGGCGGCCTCAAAGTGGTGGGCGGTGTGTTGCACCGTGATCCAGTCATTATGCACGTTCCACCAGAGCAGCGGCACCAGCGCCACCAGGGGCACCGCCAGCCAGAAGTAAACCGCGCCTTGGCGGCGCCAGGTGCGGTCGCTGGCTGACGGTGAGGTGAAGACGAAGATCAGCGCGAGCAGCGGCACGATCAGCATCATTTGTTTGCTTAACACCCCGAGCACGCCCGCCAACGCGTAAAGCGCCCACCAGCCGGTGCGCTGACCGGCACTCGGCACCACCGGTTCAGCAGACGCGTCCGCTGCGGTTGCGCCTGCCGGTTCGAGGGCCCGCCAGAGTGCGTAAAGCGCCGTGCTCCAGCAGGCGATCAGCGGGGCGTCGATGGTCAGCAGCGAGTTGAGCGCGAGCGAACCGGGGGCGGTCGCCCCGAGCACCACCGCGAAAAAACCCGCGCGCGCGCCCCACACCCGCCGCGCCAGCAGCCAGGTGGCCACCAGCCCGATCGTGCCCAGCACCACTGCCGGAGTGCGCATCAGGGGCGCCGTGGTGAAACCGATGGACTGGGTCACCGTGTTGAGCCAGGCGATCATCGGCGGCTTACTATAATAGCACCAGTCCGGCTGCCGTCCCCAGTCCCAGTAGTAGGCTTCGTCGGGCACCAGATCGAGGGGCATCAGCCAGAGCCAGACCAAGCGGAACAGGGCCAACCCGGCGATTAGCCCGAGGCTGCGGCGCACCCATACGTCCTCGGTGAGGGCGGCGTCGGGGCGGGGCGGGCTGGCAAGCGGGGCGGCGGTGGGCATGGCAATAAAACGGGCAACGTCGCAGTCGCCCCACCCCCGCTCAACCCGAAAATTAGATTGCCTCCCTTGGTCGATCCCTCGGTTGATGGGGCTTTAGCCGTGACCCAACTGTCCATCATCATCCCTTTCTACAACGAGGACGAAAACGTCGAGCCGCTCCTGCGCGAGGTGTTGGCCGCCTGTCCCGGTGCCGAGATCATCGCCGTGGACGACGGTTCGCGTGACGCCACCCTGGCCCGCATCAAGGGCGTGCCCGGGGTCACCGCGCTGGCCCTGCCGGTCAACCTCGGCCAAAGCGCCGCGCTTTACGCCGGCCTGTCCCACGCCACCGGCAAGGTCTGCGTCATGCTCGACGGCGACGGCCAGAACGACCCCGCCGACATCCCCGCGCTGGTCGCGGCGATGGATGGGGTGGACTTTGCCTGCGGTTACCGCCGGACCCGCCAGGATAGTTTTAACCGCCGCGTCGCTTCGCGTTTCGCCAACAACATCCGCCGCTTTTTCCTCAAGGACCAGGTGCGCGACACTGGCTGTTCGCTCAAAGCCATGCGCCGGGACCACGTCGGCTACCTGATCCCGTTCAACGGTTTGCACCGCTACATCCCCGCCCTCTTGCTCAACGCCGGGCTGACGTTGGTGGAGGTGCCGGTTAACCACCGCCCGCGCACCCGCGGCGTATCCAAATACACCATCGGCGGGCGCGCGCTGCGCGGCCTGCGCGATCTGTTCGGGGTGAGCTGGGTCATGGCCCGCCAGATCCGTTACCCGGCCGGCGTGCTGCCCGGTTCCGGCCCCTGCTAATACCCAGTGCGATCCAGATGCGACTGACCTGGCTCGGTGTAGGCCCGACCGGTGGTCGGGTTGAATTGAGTCCGCAGCTCGGACAAACAACCCGACCACCTGTCGGGCATACACAAGGCCGCTGCCCTTTTACCGCTCGCGCCGCCGTCGGTCGGCCCGCGAACAGTCTCTCTCTATTATGAACGAAGTTTTGTTTAACCTCTCGCTGGGCGGCATCAACGTGGTGGTCACCGCCTGGAAGATCGTCGGTTACCTCGGCACCCTCATGTTCGCCGGGCGCTGGGTGGTGCAGTTCATCGCCACCCGCGCCGCCGGCCGGCCGGTCATGCCGCGTGCGTTCTGGTATATGAGCGTGGTCGGCAGCGTCATGCTGTTGTGCTATTTCACGATGGGTAAAAGCGACTCGGTTGGCGTGCTCTCGAACCTGTTTCCCGCGTTCACCGGCGCCTACAATCTGTGGATGGACATGAAAATGCGTCGCAACCCCGAGCTGCATCCCGCCGCCAAGCTCTGAGAGCGAACCGCGCTATGCAGGGGAACAAGCTAACGGGGTGGCAGGTACTGGGCGGCTGGTATGCCGAGGCGGGCCGGAGCGTGCGCCGCCGGGCCAGGCCGATCGCAGCCGGGGTGGCCGGCGTGCTGACGCTGGCCGCGGCGCTGGCGCTGAGCGGGACCGACCGGGCGCTCGCCGACGCGTTAACCGCGGACCGGCCGGAGGGAATGATCGCGTTCGCCAAAGCCGTCTCCAAGTGGGGCGAACTGCACCTGGCTCCGTTTTTGGCGCTGCTTGCGCTGGGGCTGGTCGGCTACGGGGCGGGACGCTCGCGCTGGCTGTTTGCGGCGGTGGCGGGGTTGCTGGGCGGGTGTACCGCCGGGGTGGGGGCCATCTTTTTTAAGGTGGTACTCGGTCGGCCCCGCCCGCACCTGCAAGTCACCGACGAGTTCACCTGGTTCGCCCGTGCCGCCAGCTATCAGAGTTTTCCCTCCGGGCACACCACCCACTGCTTCGGCGTGGCGGTGGCCGTGCTGGTACTGGCGCCGCGCTGTGGCGCGGGGTTTGTCGCCGCAGCGGCCCTGGTCGCCTGGTCGCGTATGTACTTGGGGAGCCATTACCTGAGCGACGTCGTGGCGGGCGCCGGGTTGGGCACGCTGGTCGGCGCGGCCCTGGCCCTGGCGATTCGCCGTTGGCTGGCCGCCCGCGATGCCGCAAAACGCCGTTAACCGCCTGATTTTTGCCCTGATGAACTCTGCTGCCAAAACGTGGAAATGGGATCGATTAGCCCCGTGGTTGCTGGTGCTGCTGGTGCTGGCGGTGTACCTGCCCGGCACGGCGCAACTGCCGCTGGTGGACCGCGACGAGCCGCGCTTTGCCACCGCCGCCCGAGAAATGCTCGATCGCCACGACTGGATCGTGCCGACCTTCAACGGCGAGTACCGCTTCGATAAACCCGCGCTGGTGTACTGGCTGATGCACGCCGGTTACGCCACGGTCGGGGTCAACGAGCTGGGCGCGCGCCTGCCGGCGGTCGGGTGCATGCTCGCGCTCGTGCTGCTGGTCTGGCACACGGGGCGGCGCTGGTTTGGCGCCCAGGCGGGCTTTGCCGCCGGGTTCATGCTGGCCACCAGTTTGCAGTTTTTTATCCACGGCCGGCTGGCGGTGGCGGATATGCCCATGGTGTTGGCGGTGGCGGTAGCCTGCGTGGCGCTGGCCGAGTTGCTGCTAGCCCCTCCGGCGGCAACGGCTGCGGCAAGCGCAGGTGCGGCGGACGGCGGCGAACGCGGCGAGCAAGCGACGGAGCCAGCCCCGGGCTGGAGCCCGCGGCTGGCCTGGTGGAGCCTGTGGGTGGCGGTGGGCCTGGGATTTTTGGCCAAGGGGCCGATCACCCTGGTGGTGCCGGTGCTGGCGCTGGTGTTGTGGCGCTGGGTTTTTTGGCGCAAGCCGCTGCCCTGGGCGCGGCTGCAAGCGGGGCGCGGGCTGGTGTTGGCCACCGCGATTGTCGCCATCTGGGGAATACCGGCGTTGGTTGCGACGCACGGGCTGTTTTGGCAAAAAGGCATCGGTGAACACGTGGTCCAGCGCGGCTTGGAAAAACTCAACGGGCGCTCCTACAACCCGTTTTTCTACCTGATGACCGCGCCCATGACCCTGTTTCCGTGGGTGATTTTTGCCGGTGCAGCGTGGGTGGCGGCGCGGCGCGAGTGGGACGCCCGCCGGGCCTGGCTGGCGAGCTGGTTGCTCGCCCCGTATGTGATTTTCACGGCCTACCTGACCCAGTTACCCCACTACGTGCTGCCGGGCTTTCCGGCGTTTTTCCTGTTGCTGGGTGCGGGCTTTACCCCGGCGACCTTGGCGGGGCTGGCGCGCTGGGCGCGGGTGGCGATGGGCGTTTTCCTCGCGGTTTTTGGCCTAGTGGCGGTGGTGGCACTGGTGTTGGTGGTACGCGCCGAGCTGCCGGCCGGACTGGCGCCGTTGCGCGACGCGGTGGCCGGGCTGCTGGTGACGGTGGGCGGATTTTTGCTGGTGGCGGCCGCGTGGTGGGGCCGGCGTGGGGCGCTGGTGGCGCTCGGCGTGGTCCTGATTGGTGTGGGCGCGTGGCGCATGGGCACCGGCCTGCGGGCGGTCAGCCCAGGGGTGACGCTGGGGCCGGCGTTGCGCGCCTTGCCCGCCGACACGCGGTTCCTCGGCAGCCGCTTTGCCGAGCCGAGCATTGTGTTTTACAGCGGGGCGAAGTGGGTTTTCTCCGACCAGCCTGAGGCGTTGGCGGGGATGTTGGCCCAGCCCGGTCCGGTCGCCGTGGTGGTGTTGGAGCGCGAGTGCGACCCGCTGGGGTTCTTCACCGGACGGCTGCGCTGGCGCGATTATCCCGAGCCCACCGGATTGGCTGCTGTCGCGCAGCGCCAGCAGAGCGTCGAGGTGTTTAACCTCGGGCGATCGCGCTGGCAGACCCTCAGCGTGTGGGTGCGTCCCTGAGGTCGCGGGCGGAGTGAATCGGCAGCGGAATGAGTGAAAGTAGGAGTAAGAGAACGAGAACGATTCCGAATTCAGTGGAAGAAAAGGCCTGCCGGCCTGTCGCCGGCGATTGAATCGTTCTCGTTCTCTTACTCGTTCTCGTTTCGTCAGGGGATCGATGAGACTGCCGGTTCGGGAAAAATGCCGTTCAAGGGGAACCTTTCGCTTGAACGTGGCGCAATCAGCTCCTACCTGTTGACCTGCTTTTCCTCCTAACCAAGCTCTCGCATGCAAATCAAAGCCTATCTCAAACCCTCCTGTGGCTGGTCCAACGGTGTTCGCACCATCATGCGCAAGTACAGCCTGCCCTTTGAGGACATCGACATCATCAACAACCGCGCCAATTACGCGGAGATGGTCCAGAAGTCCGGCCAGCCCCTCTCGCCCTGCGTCGAGATCGACGGTGTGATGCTGGCCGACATCTCCGGCGAAGAGGTCGAGAACTACATGCTTTCCAATAACTTGGTTAAGCCCACCGACGTTCCCGCGAGCGCTCCGACCAACGCCGGTTGCACCGACGCCGAGCACGCGAAAATGGCGACCCAGACCGTACGCTTCTTCTGAGGCATGCTGGCTACCGTTTCGATGCTCCCCCAAAACGGTCTCGTCGCACGAGGCCGTTTTTTTCGTTTACCGACCCCGACGGCTTCGTCCGTTCGGCGCTCGCTGGAGGCCCCGGCCTCTCTGGTTTTTAACCCATCCTTTCCTTCCGTTTAACTGGCTCGATTCCTGTCGTGAATAACTCCCGTCCTCTCGCCTCCGCCCAGTCCTCTCAGCCGTCCGTCGCCGGGCGCCCCGCCAAGCAGGGTCTTTATGACCCTTGGTTCGAGCATGACGCTTGCGGCGTCGGCTTCGTGGTCGACATGAAGGGGCGCGCGACCCACGCCATCCTCCGCCAGGGTATCCAGGTCCTGGAAAACCTCGACCACCGCGGCGCCGCCGGCAGCGAGCCCAACACCGGTGACGGCGCCGGCATCCTCCTGCAAGTCCCCCACGCGTTCTGCGTCGATGTGGCCAAAAAGGCCCGCATCACCTTGCCCGCCGCCGGCCTCTACGGCACCGGCCTGATTTTCCTTCCGCGCAACGCCACTCACCGCCGCAAGATCGAGGAAAAGTTCTCCCAGATCATCCAGAGCGAAGGCCAGACCTGCCTCGGCTGGCGCAACGTTCCCACCGACAACGCCTCCCTCGGCGAGACCGCCAAGGCCAGCGAGCCGTTCATCCGCCAGGTCTTCATCGGCCGCAGCGAGGAGCTCGCCGACGCCATGGCCTTCGAGCGCAAGCTCTACGTCATCCGCAAGCGCGCCTCCGCCGAGCTGCGCGACGAGGGCTTCCTCGGTGCCGAGACCTGGTACGTGCCGAGCCTCTCCGCCCGCACGATGGTTTACAAAGGCATGCTGCTCACCACCCAGCTGTCGGTGTATTTCCCCGACCTGCAGAACCCGCTCATGGCTACCGCCATCGCGCTGGTTCACTCGCGTTTCAGCACCAACACCTTCCCGAGCTGGGATCGCGCCCACCCGTACCGCTACGTCGCTCACAACGGCGAAATCAACACCTTGCGCGGTAACATCAACTGGATGCACGCCCGCCAGGCTCACTGCATCTCCGACGCCTTCGGCGACGACATCAAGAAGATCCTCCCGATCATCAACCCCAACGGCAGCGACTCGGCGATGTTCGACAACACGCTGGAACTGCTCCACCTCGCCGGCCGCTCCTTGCCGCACGCGGTCATGATGATGATCCCCGAGCCCTGGTCCAACCACCAGACGATGGAGGATAACCGTCGCGCCTTCTACCAGTACCACGCCTGTTTGATGGAACCGTGGGACGGCCCTGCCGCCATGACCTTCACCGACGGCCAGAGCATCGGGGCGGTCCTCGACCGCAACGGCCTGCGCCCCGCTCGCTACTACGTCACCAAGGACGACCTCGTCATCCTCGCCTCCGAGGCCGGCGTGCTCGACATCCCGGACGCCGACATCGTTGAGAAGGGCCGTATCCAGCCGGGCAAGATGTTCCTCGTGGACACCAAGCAAGGCCGCATCGTCCCCGACGAGGAAATCAAGCGCCAGCTCGCCGCCGAATTCCCGTACCGCGCCTGGCTCGACGAGCATCTCGTCCACCTCGACGACCTGCCCGCCGCCCCCGAGTTGCCCGCCCCCGACCGCGACACGCTCCACCAGCGCCAACTCGCCTTCGGCTACACCCACGAGGACGAGCGCGCGATCCTTGCCCCCATGGCCAAGGACGGCGTCGAGGGCATCGGCTCGATGGGTAACGACACCCCTCTGGCCGTTCTCTCCAACAAGCCGCGCCTGCTCTACGATTATTTCAAGCAGCTGTTCGCCCAGGTGACCAACCCGCCGATCGACTGTATCCGCGAAGAAATTATCACCTCCCACGAGACCCGCCTCGGTTCCGAGGGCAACCTGCTGCAGCCCGGCGCCACCGCCTGCCGCCGCGTCGAGCTCGACTGGCCGGTTCTCACCAACGAGGAATTCGGCAAAATCCGCCGCATGCAGCTGCCCGGCCTCAAGGTCGATGTCCTCCCGATTCTCTTCCGCGTTTCCCGTGGCGAGAAGGGCCTGGCCAAGGCCATGGAAGAGCTGTGCGTGCTCGCCCGCCGCGCCATCGAGGACAACGAGGTTAACGTCCTCATCCTCTCCGACCGCGGTGTCACCAAGGACTACGCCCCGATCCCGGCGTTGCTCGCCGTTGCCGGCCTGCACCACTATCTCATCCGCGAAGGTCTGCGCACCCAGGTCAGCTTGGTGCTGGAAACCGGCGAAGCCCGCCAGGTTCACCACATGGCGCTGCTCATCGGTTACGGCGTGAGCGCGATCAACCCGTACCTCGCTTTCGAGACCATCGACGACATGATCCACGAGGGTCTGTTGCCCGGCGTCGACCACAAGACCGCCTGCAAGAACCTGGTCAAAGCCACCGCCAAGGGTGTCGTTAAAGTCGCATCCAAGATGGGCATTTCGTCCATCCAGAGTTACCGCGGCGCCCAGGTGTTCGAAGCCGTCGGCCTGCGCCAGGACGTGATCGACCACTACTTCACCTGGACCCCGTCGCGCGTCGGCGGCATCGGTCTGGACGTGATCGCTCAGGAGGTGCTGATGCGCCACCGCGAGGCCTTCGGCGAGCGCAACGTCATCGACCACGCCCTGCCTGCCGGTGGCCAGTTCAAGTGGCGCGCCGACGGTGAATTCCACTTGTTCAACCCCGAGTCGATCCACGCCCTGCAAAAGGCCGTGCGCACCGGCGACTACGGCGTGTTCCAGCAGTACGCCCGTCTCGTCAACGATCAGTCGAAGACGCTGTGCACCCTGCGCGGCATGCTCGACTTCAAGCCCTCCGACGCCATCCCGATCGAGGAGGTCGAGTCGATTGAAAAGATCCTTAGCCGCTTCAAGACCGGCGCCATGTCCTACGGCTCGATCTCGCAAGAGGCTCACGAGACGCTGGCCATCGCCATGAACCGCATCGGTGGTAAATCCAACACCGGTGAGGGCGGCGAAGATCCCGCGCGTTTCGTCCCCATGGCGAACGGCGACTCGAAGAACTCCGCGATCAAGCAGGTCGCTTCCGGCCGTTTCGGTGTGACCAGCAACTACCTGGTCAGCGCCCGCGAGATTCAGATCAAGATGGCCCAGGGCGCCAAGCCCGGTGAGGGCGGCCAGTTGCCCGGCACCAAGGTCTATCCGTGGGTCGCCAAGACCCGTCACACCACCGCCGGCGTCGGCCTGATCTCCCCGCCTCCGCACCACGACATCTATTCGATCGAGGACTTGGCTGAGCTGATCCACGACCTCAAAAACGCCAACCGCCGCGCCCGCATCAGCGTCAAGCTGGTGGCCGAGGTCGGCGTCGGCACGATCGCCGCCGGTGTGGCCAAAGCCCACGCCGACGTGGTGCTGATCTCCGGTCACGATGGTGGCACCGGTGCCTCGCCGCAGAACTCGATCTGGCACGCCGGTCTGCCGTGGGAACTCGGCCTGGCCGAAACCCACCAGACGCTCGTGTTGAACAACCTGCGCTCCCGCATCGCGGTGGAAACCGACGGCCAGCTCAAGACCGGCCGCGACGTCATCATGGCAGCGCTGCTCGGCGCCGAAGAGTTCGGTTTCGCGACCGCCCCGCTCGTCGCCACCGGTTGTATCATGATGCGTGTCTGCCATCTGAATACCTGCCCGACCGGCGTCGCCACCCAAGACCCGCGCCTGCGCGAGAAATACACGGGCAAGCCCGAGTACGTCGTGAACTTCATGACGTTCATCGCCAAGGAAGTCCGCGAGATCATGGCCCAGCTCGGTTTCCGCACCATCGAAGAGATGGTCGGCCGCACTGATCGCCTCGAGCCCCGCAAGGCCATCACCCATTGGAAGGCCAAGGGCATGGACTTCTCGAGCCTGCTCTATTCGCCCGACACTGGCCCTGAGGTCGGTCGCTACTGCCAGCAGACCCAGGACCACGGCTTGGACAAGTCGCTCGACCTGACCACGCTGCTAGGCTTGTGCGAACCTGCGATTGCGCGCGGCGAGAAGGTCGTCGCCACCGTGCCGGTTAAAAACGTCCACCGCGTGGTCGGCACGATCACCGGCAGCGAGGTTACCCGCAAATACGGCGCGGATGGCCTGCCCGAGGATACGATCGACATCCGCTTCACCGGTTCCGCCGGTCAAAGCTTCGGCGCCTTCATGCCCAAGGGCATGACTTTCCGCCTCGAAGGCGATGCCAACGACTACGTCGGCAAGGGCCTCTCGGGCGGCAAGATCATCGTGCGCGCCCCGGCCGCCTCCGGCTTCAAGCCCTCTGAGAACATCATCATCGGCAACGTCGCCCTCTACGGCGCGACCGCCGGTGAGCTGTTCGTTGGTGGCCGCGCCGGCGAGCGGTTCTGCGTGCGCAACTCCGGTGTCACCACGGTGGTCGAGGGCGTGGGCGACCACGGTCTTGAGTACATGACCGGTGGCCGCGTGGTTGTTCTCGGCCCTACTGGCCGTAACTTCGCCGCCGGTATGTCCGGTGGTGTGGCTTACGTGCTCGACGACGCCGACCAGCTCAAGGGCAACGTCAACCTCTCGATGGTGGCCCTCGAAAAAGTCGAGACCGCCGCCGAGCAGGCCGAACTGCGCGCCCTCATTCAGCGCCAGGCCGACCTCACCGGCAGCACCCGCGCTGCTGAGGTGTTGGCTAACTGGGAGGCGATGCTGCCCAAGTTCGTCAAAATCATGCCCAGGGACTACAAGCGCATGTTGGAGTGTATTGCCAACGCGCAGGCCCAGGGCCTCACCGGCGACGAAGCCATCATGGCCGCCTTCGAAGAAAACGCCCGCGACACCTCGCGTGTCGGCGGTAATTGATCGCTTAAAAAGTAGCGAGTAGCGGGTAGCGAGTAGCGAGCATTTCGATCCTCTAACTCCCCGCCGCTCGCTAACCGCTCGCTCGATCTTAAATTTCAAATCTCAAATTTCAAATCCGCCAACACCATGGGCAAACCTACCGGCTTCCTCGAATACCTGCGCGAAATCCCCGCCGACCGTCCTCCGCTTGAGCGGGTGCGCGACTGGAACGAGTTCCACCTCCACATGGAGGAAAAGAAACTCAAAAACCAGGGCGCCCGCTGCATGGATTGCGGCGTGCCCTTCTGCCACACCGGCAAACTCATCGGCGGCATGGCCTCCGGTTGCCCGATCAACAACCTCATCCCCGAGTTCAACGACTTGGTGTTCCGCGGGCTGTGGAAAGAGGCGCTGGAGCGTCTGCACAAGACCAACAACTTCCCCGAGTTCACCGGCCGCGTCTGTCCCGCGCCTTGCGAAGGCTCCTGCGTGCTCGGCCTGAACAACCCGCCCGTCACGATCAAGAACATCGAGTACTCGATCATCGAAAAGGGCTGGGACGAGGGCTGGGTTGTCCCCACCGCTCCGCGCAGCCGCACCGGCAAGAAAGTCGCGGTGATCGGTTCCGGCCCCGCCGGCCTTTCGGCCGCCGCCCAGCTCAACGCCGCCGGCCACACCGTCACTGTGTTTGAACGCGCCGACCGTCCGGGCGGCCTGCTCATGTACGGCATCCCCAACATGAAGTTGGACAAAAAGGACGTCGTGCTCCGCCGTATCCAGTTGATGGAGCAGGAAGGCATCACTTTCGTGTGCAACGCCAACATCGGCGTGACCCACGACGTGGCTGATCTGCGAAAGGGTTTTGATGCGCTGGTGTTTGCCACCGGTGCGACCCTGCCGCGCGACCTGCCGATCGAAGGCCGCAGCCACACCGGCGTGCACTTCGCGATGGAGTACCTCACTGCAAACACCAAGGCGGTTTTGGCCGGCGACCCGTCGACCAGCCCGATCAGCGCCAAGGACAAGGACGTGATCGTGATCGGTGGCGGCGACACCGGCACCGACTGTGTGGGCTCGGCCCTGCGTCAGGGCTGCCGCAGTGTTACCCAGATCGAAATCCTGCCCAAGCCCGCGCTGGAGCGCCAGGCCGACAACCCCTGGCCGGAGTGGCCGAAGACCTACAAGATGGACTACGGCCAGGAAGAGGCCGCCGCCCGTTACGGTTCCGACCCCCGCGTCTATTTGACCACGGTGAAAAAGTTCAGTGCCGACGCTAACGGCCACGTTGAGTCGTTGGTCACGGTGGAAATCAAGTGGGGCAAGAACGACAAGGGCCAGTTCGTGCCGCAGGAGCAGGCTGGCACCGAGAAGACGCGTCAGGCGCAGCTGGTGCTGCTGGCGATGGGCTTCCTCGGGCCGGAGCAGGTGGTGCTGAAGGCGCTCGGTCTGGAGACCGATGGGCGCAGTAACATCAAGGCGGACCACAACGTGCACACGACCAGCGTGCCGGGCGTGTTTGCGGCCGGCGACTGCCGCCGCGGCCAGAGCTTGGTGGTCTGGGCGATCAACGAAGGCCGTGCGGCCGCGCGCGAGTGCGACCGTTACCTGATGGGCGCGACCATGCTGCCGTAATCCGGTAACCGAAGATTGAGTTCGGTGTCAGTTGTAGGCCCGACCGTTACTGGTCGGGCCTTTTTATGGCCATCCCCTTTCCCAGTCGTCCGTAGACCAGTCTGAATGGGGACGCCCGCCGGGCCCTCCCTTCATTATCTTTTACGTAACCCCGGCGCCAGGTTTGGCGTGCGCAACAGCGTCGCCAAACGCGTCTCGCTCTCCGGACTGAAGCCGAGGGCCCGTTTTAACATCACGTCTCGCGCCAAGGGATTATCGTGACGACGCGATGCCCGATAATCGTCCCATTCGATCATACCAAAAGCCGCCATCACCAGTCCGCTCGGGGGCACGGGCAGGTCGCTGCCATAAAGGATGCGCGCCGCCAGGTCCTCGTCCTCGATGATACGCCGCAGCTGCCGGGGTCGAAAGCGCAGGCTGAGGCCGGCGAGCGCGCTATTATCACCATAAAGGTTCGGGTAGCGTTTCGTCATGGCGACGAACTCATCGAAATAATCGGGATCCAGCGCGATCATGCCCGTGCCACAGTGCGCCGCGATGCAGGTGACGCCGATTTCTAGCGCTTGGGTCAAGATCCGGGGCGCCGCTAAGTCGGGGCGCAGCACGGGCATGGTCCGTTCGCTGCCGGTGTGCGCGAGCAGGATTAGCCCGGACTCAGCCATACGCTCCAAAAACGGCCGGTAGCGCCGGTCATTCCAATCCATGTTTTGGCAATTAGGCAGGCACTTCAGCATGACTGCCCCGCTCTCCAAGCAGCGCTCCAGCTCGGCTAACGCATCCGGTCGCGCGGGGTGAATCGAGACGGCGGGCAGGAATTCCGCGTGAGTGCGAGCCAGGCCAAGCACGTAGTCGTTGGGCACGTAAAATGAGCCGGTGTCGGCGATCACCGTGCCGTCATCACGATAGGGTTCGTCCTGGGCGAGAATCACCACGGCATCAAGCCCGGTCCCGCGTAGTTGCGCCCGCAGGGCCTCGACGTAGATCGACTCGAAATTCGCCTGCAAATCCGCCGCGCGCAGGCCCATGGAGCGCAGGAGCAGGGGTTCGCCGATGCGCGTGAGCCCGCGCGGTCGGTACCAGCAGCCGGAACCGTGTTTACCCGTGCCGATCACATGGACGTGGCAATCGATACGCATGGGACGTGAAGGATTTGTGAATGGGATGAAGGCCGGTGGTTCCAGTGCCATCACTCCATAACGGTTCTCCTGTATCTGCAACGGGGATGAAGGGGGCGGGCGGTTTGGCCTGATCAGGGGGCCGGAGTCGTTTTCAGCGGCCTACGGCCGAAGCCCCAGGAAAACGAGGCATTGAGCGTTTCGGTGCCGCCGATCCGGACACCGTGAAACATGGTTTCGCCCATTTGGGTCGAACCGAGCAGGCGGGCGACATCGATCATCAGTTCTGCGTCGGCCACCAGGCGCTCGACGTCCTCGCCGGGGTAACCGGCCCAGTACTTTAGGTCGTGGAGAAAGCCGGCCGGGTAAAGGAAAGGCTCACACCCTTCCAATGGTCGAACCAGCCGGTACAGCCATCGCTTTTGGACGGGTGAATCGGCGGGTCGCGTTCGATTTTACGCCACAGCTCGTGCAGACCATAGAACGCGCAAATCACCTTGATACGCGTGATCGGCACCTCCTCGCCGAGGGACGGCAGGTCCATCTGCGGGCGACTGGCCGGCACCGGCAACTCGGCAGCCGCCTGAGCGAGTGGCGAACCGAATACGCCAAGCAGTAGGAGAACGATCCAGGAGCGGAAAGACGCGGACATGAAATCACTTTGGGCCGGGACGATTTTGAACGACAACCTGATTCCACACCGACCGTCAGCTCGGTGTGTGCCCCTCGCGCGAGTAAACTGGTTGGGTGGGCTGGGGCGGGGTGGGGGGCGGGTTGGTTTAGGCCCGACCGCTGGTCGGTTTGAGGTGCTGGCCAGGCATGGAGCGGGGAATGGGCTAACACATCAACCAGGGGCCACCTTGAGCTCACGCTCAAGGCCACGGACGGCCCAGCACACCTTGAGTTCACGCTCAAGGCTCAGCGACTACGTCACGCTTAGTGGCCGCCTTCGAGATCGCCCGGCTTAAGCAGGGCGGCAAACGGCGGTTTGTTGGCCGCCTTCAGGTAGGCTTCCTTGGGCTCAATGCTGCCGTCTTGCACCCGCGCCAACAGGCTCTGGTCCATCGTGATCATGCCGTCGGCCCCGCCGCCTTCGATCAGGGCGCGGATGTTGTTAATCTGGCCGCTGCGGATGGTGTTGGGCAGGGCCTCGTGCTGCATGAGGATTTCGTGTACCGCACAGCGGCCTTTGGGCACGCGTTTGCAGAGCAATTGGGCGACCACCCCGGCCAGGCACCCCGCCAGCATCACCCGCACCTGGTTTTGCTCCTGGGCGGGGAAGGCGTTGATGATGCGATCGATGGTTTTGGGGGCGTTGTTGGTGTGCAGCGTGCCGAAGACGAGCATGCCCATGCTCGCGCAACTCAAGGCCAGTTTGATCGTCTCCAATTCGCGCATCTCGCCCACCAGAATGATGTCGGGGTCGTGGCGCATCGCGCCTTTGAGCGCCGCGCCGAAGGAGCGGGTGTGATCGCCGACCTCGCGGTGGACGATGACCGACTTTTTGTTCTGGTGCACGAACTCGACCGGATCCTCGATGGTGATGATGTGGCGCGCCGAGGTGTCGTTAATGTAATCGATCATCGCCGCCAGGGTGGTGGATTTACCACTCCCGGTCGGCCCGGTTACCACGACCAGCCCCTCGTTAAGATTACAGAGTTTTTTGAGGGCGGGCGGCAGCTTGAGATCGTCGAATGACATGATCTTCGAGGGGATCTGGCGGAAGACCGCGGCTTGACCCCAGTGGTTGTAGAGAAAATTGCCACGGAAACGGGCCAGCCCGGGGATTTCGTGGGCGAGGTCCAGGTCGCGTTTCTCCAAAAACTGAGTCCAGCGGGCGGGAGGGCAGATGCCCTGGAGCAACTCGGTCATGTAGGCCGCAGTCACGGGCGTTTCACCTATCGGAATGAGGTTGCCGGAAATGCGCGACTTGGGCGGCAGGCCGACCGTGAGGTGCAGGTCGGAACCGCCCTTTTCGAGCATGGTGCGGAGCAGGGAGTCGATGGCGGCCATGGGGAGAGGAAGGGGTTGACGGAGGGTAACAGTGGAGGCTGAAACGGCGGGAGAAAGATAAAGATAACGAGGAAAGAGAAAGATTCCTCGATGCAGCCGTGGCTCAGGTGATTTTCGCGAGGAGCATGCGCGCCCCGATGTTTTTGCGGGCGGTTTCGGCGGAGATTTTGCCCTGTTCCCAGAGCTCGAACACCACGTTTTCCATCAGGTACATGCCTTCGCGTTTGCCGGTTTCGAGGACGTTGCGCAGGCCCTGAGTCTTGCCGTCGCGGATCAGGGCGATGACCGCGGAGTTGGCCACGAGGAGTTCGCCGGCCAGCACCAGGCCGCCGTCTACGGTGGGCAGGAGGCGTTGGCAGAGGATGCCGCGCAGACTCTCCGCCACGCTGGCACGGATCTGCGACTGCTGGGCGGGCGGGAAAACGTCGAGCAGGCGGTTGAGGGTGGTGGCGGCGTCGCTGGTGTGCATGGTGCCGATCACCAAGTGGCCGGTCTCGCTGGCGGTGATGGCCATCTCGATGGTTTCCAGGTCGCGCAACTCGCCGATAATAATGACGTCGGGGTCCTCGCGCAGGGCGCCTTTGAGCGCGGAGGCGAAGCTGGCGGTGTGGGCGCCGACCTCGCGCTGGGTGAGGTTGCACTTCTGGGCAGGTTGGACCACTTCGATCGGGTCTTCGACCGTGATGATGTGGTCCTGGCGGCTGGCGTTAAGCTCGGCGACGAGCGCGGCGAGGGTGGTGGTTTTGCCGGAACCAACCGGGCCGGTCACGAGGATCAGGCCGTTGTGGTAATTGAGCAGCTTTTTGACGTCATCGAGGTTGCGCAGGCCGAGTTCATCGAGGCGGGGAATGCGGGCCGGTACCATGCGGTAAGAGCCCGAGGCGCCGCCCTTGTGAAACATCAGGTTGACCCGGTAACGGTTGCTGGCGTCGAGGGCCAGGGCGTAGTCGAAGTCGCGGATCTCCTGATACAGGGCGCTTTGCTCCGGGGTGAGCAGGGCGAGGTTGAGGCGCAGGGCTTCGTCGGCGGTGAGCCTATGCTGGCCAAGGGTGGCGATGGCGCGGTTGCGGCGGATAAACGGCACCATGCCCGCGGAAAGATGAAGGTCGCTGGCGCCGTAGCGGGCGCAGTCGCGCAAGAGTTTGCTCAAGGCGGCGGCGAGAGCGGAGGGGGCCATCGTGGCGACTTGGTCCCAGGCGAGGATCGGCAACGAGGCCGGCCCGGTGGCCTGCGCCGAAGCGGGAGCGGGAGCGGGAGCGGCGGCGGAAGGCGCTGGAGTGGGGGTGGGCGCGGGCGAGACGGCGGTTTTGCGCAGGCTCAGGGCGGGTTTGGGCGGGGTGGCGGCGGGCGTTTCTGGTGCGGTGAACGGGTCGTCGGCGGGCGGACCGACCTGGCCTTTGCGGAAGGCAAGCCCGGCGGCTTGTTCAAGCGCATTCAGTTGGGCGTCGTCCACGTGGCCGTCATCGATGAGCTTTTGGGCGAACTCCATCAGGTCGGCTTCGGGCTCGAGGGCGGCCTGGACAGCAAGGGCGTGCTCGCGGGTAAAAAGGTTTTGATCGAGACCAAGACGGACAAGCCAGCGAATCTGATTTTGCATGGGGTGGGGCGGAGCCAGAGTAGAATGGCGAGTTTGCGCAGCCGAAAGGCTGAGCCAAGCGCCAAACCGCGCTGGGAATGGTTGGGTGGTAAGTCCCGCTTGGGGAAGGTGGGAACGCGGAGCCCCGGCTCGACTTGCGCGGGAACAGGGCCACCGGCCCCGAGCCGAGCTGGAGCTCCGCGTTCCTTGCGCGGAAAGGCAGAGCCGAATTGGAACTCGGAGCCCCTGCCCTCCCATATCGAAGATTGCAAAGGCGGGGCTTTCGCCGACTCTGGCCGCTTCAACCCGTTCATTCATGTTAAGAAAGATCATCTCGAAGCTGCGCGCCACGTTCGCCCCTTCGGCCAAGGCCAAACCCGAACTCAAGGGCGGCCATCCCGCTTACGACGTTAAACCCCGTCCCGCTCATTCCCA
>CAMBUJ010000031.1 GCA_945871005.1 Opitutus sp. GAS368
GGTTACGCTCAACGGGTCGTGGAAGCTCGCGCAAGCGGTCGAAGTGCGCGGGCTCAAGCCGCCCCAGGTGACGGTCGAGGCGCCCCGGGGCGGTCAGACGGTGGTGCGCGTCACCGTGGTCGATGGGCTGAGCACGGAGCTGCGGTTCATCGCATCGGGACCATAACAAGTCAGCGAACGCGAACGAAACCCGGGCGTCCTCAAGTGGGGCGCGGTTGTCCTTTTTGGTAGAAGGCGGGTGAATTTTTGACGTTGTGGAAATGTCCTGGGGCCGCAGGGTGCAGGGCCTACCCTTTATGAACAAAGTGAAACGTGTTTTATTAGAGCTGATCGGATTTGCGTTCACCTCGCTGCTGCTGCCGGCCGGGGATTTGAAAACGGTCAACCCGGCCTCGCCGGTCGCCCGCCCGGCCGAGATGGTGGTACGGGTGAACGAAGGCAGTACAACCGCCTTCCCGCTTGTGCAGGGACAGGAAATCGCCGCCTTGGCCGCCAGTGCCGAGGATGCCGAAGTCGTGCGGATCGCCCTGGTTGCGCTGGCGGGTGATATCGAACACGTAAGCAGCCAGAAACCGGCCGTACTGAGCGGGGTGGGGAAACTGCCCGCTTACTGCGTACTGGCCGGCACCCTCGGTAGCTCGCCCTTGATTGATGGTTTGGTCGCAGCGGGAAAACTCGATGCCGCACCGCTTCAGGGTCAGTGGGAGCGCTATATAATAAAAATGGTCGAGGCGCCGTTTCCGGGTGTGAAAAAAGCCCTGATTGTCGTGGGCAGTGACAAGCGCGGCACCGCTTATGGGGTTTTTTCCATTTCACGTTCCATCGGGGTTTCGCCGTGGGTCTGGTGGGCCAATGCGGTGCCGGCGAAAACGACTAATCTTTGGCTGGCTGGCGGCGAGGTTGTTTCCACGTCGCCGGTGGTCAAATATCGCGGGATTTTTCTCAATGATGAGGATTGGGGGCTGCAGCCGTGGGCGGCCAGTAAGCATGATACGGACATTAAAGATATCGGGCCGAAAACCTACGCCCGCATTTTTGAATTATTATTACGCCTGCGCGCCAATATGATCTGGCCGGCGATGCATCATTGCACCAAGGCCTTTTATTATTATCCGGAAAACCCAGCGACCGCTGATCGTTACGCGATTGTGGTCGGCAGCAGCCACTGCGAACCGATGCTGCGCAATAACGTCGATGAATGGGGGCGGTTTACTAAAAAAGATAAATCGACGGGGGCGGAAAATGCTAACCAAGAACAAGCGAAGGGTGAGTTTCGCTACGACACCAATGCCGAACAGGTGAACCGGTATTGGCGTGAGCGGGTGGCCCAGGCGGCCAACTACGAAAGCATCTATACTATCGGCATGCGCGGGTTGCATGATGGTAATATGGTTGGTCCCAAAACGATGCCGGAGAAACTGTCCGTCATGGGCCAGGTGATCCAGGCCCAACAGGGCCTGCTCAGCGATGGACTGAAGCGTAAATCCGAGGACATCCCGCAGATCTTCTGCCCCTATAAGGAAGTTTTGGAAATCTACCAAGCCGGGCTGAAGTTGCCGCCGGAGGTCACGTTGGTCTGGCCCGATGACAACCATGGTTATATGCGCCGGCTGAGCACGCCCGAGGAACAAAAACGCAGCGGGGGCAGCGGGGTTTATTATCATTTATCCTATTGGGGCGCGCCGGAGGATTATCTTTGGCTGTGTTCGACTTCCCCCAGTTTGATTTCTCTGCAAATGCATAAGGCCCTGGCGACCGGGGCGGATCGCCTGTGGGTGTTTAATGTCGGCGACATCAAGCCGGCCGAAATGGAAATGGAATTCGCCCTGGATCTGGCCTGGAATCCGGCACAGTGGACCCCAGAGAAAGCCCCGGACTACGCCCAAGTTTGGGCCGGCAAAATCTTCGGCGAAGCGGTGGCTGGCGAAATCGCCGCCATCAAGGCGGAGTATTATAATTTGGCGCAGGCAGGCAAACCGGAGCACGTCTGGCGCATTGCCCATACTCAGTCCGAGGCGGAAGTCCGTTTGGCGCGGTATGCCGCCTTAGGGGCCCGGGCGCAGGCGTTGGCGGCGCAAATCCCGGCCGCGCTTAAGGACGCCTATTTCCAGCTCGTGCTTTATCCGACGGTTGGAGCGTTTAAGATGAACGAAAAGGTGCTCAGCGTTCAGCTCGGCAACCTGGAAAAGGCCAAGAACGCCCAAGCTGAAATCAAGGCGATAACCCGCATGTATAATGAAGACATCGCCGGCGGGCAGTGGAGGGGAATGATGGATTGGCAGCCGCGTAAACAGACTGCCTTTTTGGATCCCGAAGTGCTGCTCCAGCCCCCGCCCTTAAAAAACGGAAAGCCGGCACCGCGCGTGGTTGCGCTCAGCACAGACAAGATCGTCGCCGAGGTCGATTTGGCCAAACCTGACAACACCCAGGACGTGCCGGGCGCCTCGATTACTTATTTAGCCGGTCTCGGGGCACCCCGCTCCGTGAGCCGCGTGCCCTGGGTTGGCCCCGGCTTCGAACCGGCAACGGCCCCGTGGGTTGAATATAAAGTGCCCGTCACGGCTGGACGCCAATCGATCCACCTGCGCTTTTTGCCTACGCATGCCATCCATAGTGGGCTGGGCCTGCGCGTCGGTGTGGCCATTGACACGAAGCCGGCTGCGGTTTCTTCGATTGATAGCAAAGAATATAGTCCCACGTGGCGCCAAAATGTAATTCAGGGATTTGCCCAGGTCGTGATCCCGCACGAGGCGGCGGCAACCGGAGCGATCACCGTGCGGGTTTATCTCTTGGATCCGGGCGTGGTGCTGACGGGGTTGCAGGTGCGGACTGCGGGTGCTTTCCAATCCGACATCTATGCCAAAAACAAACCCGGTAACTACAAGGTGGTGGTGCGCTTGAAGACGGCGTCCGGATCCTGATTATCATTTTGATGAAATATATAAACCGTTTGGTTTTACTGGCCGCCACGGTTGTGGCCCACGCATCGGCGACACCTGCCGACGATGAACAACTGATCCGTCGAGTCGCCGACAAGGTCGTGGCGGAGACTTCCTTTTCCCTGCGCGAACTTACGACCCAGCAGGATATTGTCTCCTCGGTTAATTTACCGGCAGAAACCAAGGCGGATTTTTCCAGTCGCTGGAATCAGTGGTTTTATGCGGCCTTGCTGGTGGGCGAGGGGCTGGAGCGTTTGGGTGAACAAACCGGCGTGAGCGTTTACCGTGAGTTTTCCGGCCGGCAAGTGAACCTCATTGCTGAACATGCCGAATGGTTTAAGCGTTCGTGGGAATTTGAAAAAAAGGCGCCTAAAGGCCAGGCCCGCCTTGGCCATTATTTAGGGTTTAATTCACTGTGGGCCACGGGTCTGGCCGGGCCCTATATTGCGCAGTATTATCGAACCAAGGATCCCCGGATGGCGGATTATGTGGAGCGCTTTCGCCGCAAAGTAGAGAAACAACCGAAGGATGAAAATAATGTGTTACTGGAGGGCGGATGCGTGCGCACGGATGATATCTACTTGATGGAGCCGGGTATTTTTAACCTTGGCGTCGGCCTCGGGGAGTCGAAATGGATCGACCTGGCGGTGGCGCAGGTGGTGAGCGGCCACCAGCGTTTGTTTGACCGTGAGCGTCAGCTTCATCGTCAGTCGTGGAATACTAAAACCCAGAGTTTTGATGGGGATTTTTGGGGGCGAGGCGCGGGCTGGATGACGCTCGGTATTACGGATTTGTTGGTACGTCTTGACCCCAAGCATCCGCGTCGGGGTGAAGTGTTGACGGCGTTTCGGGAAACCATGGCCGGGTTGCGTCGTTGGCAGGCTCCGGGTGGTGGCTGGCGCCAGGTGCTCGACGAGGACTCGGCATGGGTGGAGACCTCGTGCACGGGCATGTTTACCTACGCGATGGCACGGGGTGTGTGCGAGGGCTGGTTGGAGAGAGACTATGCGGTGGATGCGCGCAAAGCGTGGACTGCTTTGGCCTCAAAGGTGCAGGCTGACGGCACGCTGATTGATATTTGTCCGGCCACGCATCAGGGCACGCGCGCATTCTATTTAAAACGCCCGCGCGCCAAGGATGATCCGCACGGTTACGGCCCATTCCTATTAGCCGGTTCCCAAATTATACGTATGGACAAAGAGTTAAGTGGTAAGAACGAGTAGGTAGTGACATTTAAAGTGTCGGATAAAAACCGGTTGTCTCGCGAAGTATTCGAAGGGAGCGAAGGAGCGTGTCTGTGCTGCTTTGGTTTGGTACTTTTTCCGGCTTTCTCGCCCTTCGCGAGACAACCGTGTCGTTCTCGGGTAGTTGCGGGGCTTTAGGACGATTTATAGTCCGACAGCTTAAATTTTATTAACCATTAGGTTAATGCAGGTTCCTTCTTCTGGCCCGACTCATAGACCTCCGACTTTCGTGTTTTTCGTGTGTTTCGTGGTTAACCCTTCGTTTTTCCGGGGCCCTCCCGGATTTCGCCATCGATCGAAATCGACAGCGGCTTAATCGGCACCCCGGTTTCATGGCGGTTGATCATAGCTTCGAGTGTATCAATCGCCCGCCGACCGACTTCGGCAAAACACTCATCCACGTAACAAACCGGCGCTTCCCCCGCGCCAATATCGTTATTCGGTTGGGCCAGCGCCACGTCTTCAGGAATCCTAATTCCCGCCTTGCCCAGGATCGCCCGGCAATCCGCCGGCCGGGTGGTGATGATCACATCGGGACGCTGATTTTTCGCCCACCCCAACAACTCGGCGGAATCAGTGGCACCGGCCGGAGTCAGGGGTGGAATCGTCTTCACTCCGGGCGTGGAAAACTGGAAATCCAAAAACGCTCCAACCCAATTATGGTCGACGCGTTCATTCGCGGCCTCGCCGATAAACAACCCCGGACGGCGGTAACCGAGCGCGTGGAGTTTCAGGCAGAGCAGGCGCATATTAAACGCTTGGTGGGGTGCGATGCTGTGGAGGCGCGGCGTCTGCAAGGTGCGGCTTGCGACCACCGCCGAAAACCAGGGCCACTCCAGTTCTAGCGCGCTCATCCCGTCTGGCAGGGGCGCGATGACCAGACCTTGAATCCCGCGGGCACGCAGGATGCGACTGAGTTTCGGCAGCGAAAGCCCGTCGTGGGCCGGGCAAAACACCTCCATGTTCCAGCCGCGTTCCCGGGCCCGCGCAACTGCGCCGTCCCAGAGCGGGCCGTAGGCGGTGCGCGCCCGCTTTTTGTCGGCGTGGAGGTCGATCCAGCCCAACACGCCCTTGGCGATCGGGGCCCGGTTTTTGCGGTAGGAGACCAGGGCTGCCAGCAGCGGGTCGCGCCGGTAGCCCAGCTTGAGGGCGAGGGCCTTGATTCGTTTGCGGGTGGCCGCAGGAATGCTGGGGTGATCGGCCAGCGCGAGCGAAACCGTGGAGGAATGCACCCCGGCTTTGGTTGCGATCAACTGTTGGGTAACCCGTTCGGCCATGGGAATTGGATCAGTGGTTTGGACTCAACTGAGGGAGCGCGGGCACTCAAACGGCGCGGGCACCCCGCGTCACTCATAAACATGAGTAAGCGCAGGCTCGATTGCCCGGCCCCGTGCCGCCACGGTCAGCGGCGTTATCTTTCCCCGCGTCGGTCCCACCCCACTACCCCCTTTCCCCTGATGAAAAAAAACCACCGTTCCCGTCTTTCCGCGCTCGGTTTGAGCGTGGCCCTGCTGACTCCCAACCTCCTGCACGCCGAGTCGCCGCCCGCGTCGCTGCCCGCGTCGCTGCCCGCCCTACGCACGAATGAACTGGAAGTCACCGGAACGAGCGGTGACCGGTTCATCAGCGGCGTTTACCCCCACCTCACCGCCTACAGTCAGAGCCTGATTTCCGGCGCGTTTAGTCAAAACTCTCTCGGCGAATGCGGCATCGGCGCGGTCATCCCCTAGGCCGGCAAACTTTGGATGATGACCTACGCCGGTCACAAGTTGAATGGCAGTCCGCACAAACTGTACTCGATCGATAAAGACCTGAATATGACGATCCAACCGGAGTCGATCGGCGGCACCCCGGCGGCCCGCATGATCCACGACGAGTCGGAGCAACTCATCATCGGCGCCTACTTCATCGACAAGACCGGCAAGGTCCGCGTCATCACCCCGAAAATCATGCCAGGCCGGATCACCGCCGTCGCCCGCCACCTCACCGATCCCGCCAACAAGGTTTTTGTCTACGGCATGGAAGGTGAACTATTCGAGGTGAACGTCCACACGCTGGCCGTGACCCGCCTCTACGACGACGCCGTCCCGGGTTACCACGGCAAGGGAGCCTACACCGCCCAGGGCCTGCTGGTGGTGGCCAACAACGGCGAACACTACGGCAAGGGCGGCCAAGGTTTCGGCGAACACGACAAGCCCGCCCAGTGGGTGGTCAGCCAGGACTACGCGGTGCGTAAAAGCACCGAGGACCGGGGCAGCCTGGCGACCTTTGATGGCACCACCTGGAAGGTCGTTGAGCGCCGCCAGTACACCGATGTGACCGGCCCCGAAGGCGTTCGCCCGACCCAGGCCGGTGCCAACCTGCCGCTGTGGACCATCGGTTGGGACAAACGCGCGTTGCGCCTCCAGGTCCTCGACCAGGGCAAGTTTCACCTTTATCTGCTGCCCAAAGCCGCGCTCAACAACGACCCCGCCCACGGCTGGTACACCGAGTGGCCGCGCATCCGCGAGGTCGGCGACGGCAAGGCCCTGCTCGACATGCACGGCATGTTTTTTGACTTCCCGCTGAGCTTCCGCCCCGGCCACACCGGCGGGCTGCAACCCATTGGCCGCCACCTGCGTTACGTTCCCGATTTCTGCAACTGGAACGGCCGCCTGGTGATTGCCACCGACGAGGGCAGCATTTTCAGCAACCCGCTCTGCGGCCAGCCCCAGTCCAACCTGTGGTTCGGCACCTACGCCGACTTAAAAACCTGGGGCGAAGCCTCGGCGACGGGCGCGATTTGGGTGAAAGACCCGGTGAGCGCCGGCGTCCCCTCGGCGCCCTTTTTGGTCAAAGGTTTTAAGAAACGCGTGGCCCACTTCGTCAGCGACACGGCGACCACGTTTAACCTGGAAATCGACCGCGCCGGCAACGACCAGTGGACGCCTTACACGACGGTCGCGGTGGCGGCCGACGCCTATGCCCAACACCTCTTCCCAGCGGATTTCGACGCCCAATGGGTGCGCGTGACCGCGACCCAAGCCTGCACCGCCTCGGTGGCCTTCAGCTTCTCCGACACCCGCGCCCACGATCCCAAAGGCCCCGGCGTGGCCGCCTTCGCGGCGCTCGCCGACGTCGGTGAAACCGCCGCCCCGCTCACCCACTGGTTGTCGCCCGACAAGGACAGCCGGAACCTGAAAGTCGCCACGGTTAAAGCCGGTCAAGTGGTCGGCGAAAACCACCTCAACAGCGAATCCCTGCTCTTCACCGAGGGGAAGGTCGGCGCGGACCTGCTGAAGATGATGAAACCCACCCAGGAGTTTAGCGTCGATGCTGCCTCGGTGGTGGTGAAAAGTTGGGGCCAAACCCTGCGTTTGCCCAAGGGCGATGCCGCGTTCGATCAGCCCTTCGCCGAGGGTTGGCCCCGCGACGTGCGTGAGGTCGAATCCGAGCGTATGCTGGCCAACATCCACGGCACGTTCTACGACGTCCCGTTGAAAAACAGCCGTGATCCGGCGGTGTTTTATAACATGAAACCGGTTAGCTCCCACCGGAAGCAGATCATGGACTTCTGCACTTGGCGCGGCCTGCTGCTACTCAGCGGTGTGAAAGCCGGCACACCCGCCGCCAACGACGTATTTGTCTCCGCTGATGGACAGCAGGCGCTGTGGGCGGGCAGCATCGATGACCTCTGGAAGTTCGGCAAACCGGTGGGCCAAGGCGGGCCGTGGAAAGACACCGCGGTCAAAGCCGGGGTCGCCTCCGATCCCTATTTGATGAACGGCTATGACCGCAAGAGCCTGACCCTGAAAGCCGACCGCGATTGCACGGTGAGTGTGGAGTTGGATTTCGACCTGCAATCCGGGTTCCAAACTTACAAAACCTTCACGCTCAAAGCCGGGGAGGCCTTGGCCTACGAGTTCCCCGACGGTTTTGCGGCGCACTGGGTGCGGTTTACCGCCGACCAAGCCTGCACGGCGACCGCCTGGTTGGATTACAAGTAACGGGGACGCACGGCAGCCCGCTACCTTCCGGAAGCGCTCCGGGGTGTAGCGGGACGACGGAGTCGTTTCGAGTTGGGGAGGGGGTGGTGGGCACGCGGAAAAGCATCGAGCCACGAAATCGCTTCGCGATCCCGCTACGTTCGGAGTCCGGAGTGCGCGTAGCGGGATGACGGAGTCGTTGGGATACCGGATTACGAAATGGCTGCGCCATCCCGCTACGTTTCGGAGCGCTCCGGGGCGTAGCGGGACGACGGAGTCGTTTCGAGTCGGGGGGGCGGTGAGTGCGCGGAAAAGCATCGAGCCACGAAATGGCTGCGCCATCCCGCTACGTTTCGGAGTGCTCCGGGGCGTAGCGGGACGACGGAGTCGTGTCGAGTTTGGGGGGCACGCGCCCCGATTGTGCTTCGTGTTAGCCTCCGCCCCCCCCCCGCGCTCGACTGTTAGCGTAACACCCCGATTGCCGCTCGGGGCGGGCGCGTTCTAGCTGCGACCACCCGTTTTGGTTTACGCTTCGCTTTCTCCCTTATGCCCACGCTCACCCCGTCCGTGATGGTTGACCCGCTTTCAGTCACTCCCGCCTCGCTCCGCGCCCCCGCGGCGGCCGATCTTGCGCTGCGTTACGACCACCCCGCGACCAGCTGGGAGCAGGAGGCCTTGCCGATTGGCAACGGTTACCTTGGCGCGATGCTCTTTGGCGGCATCGCTACCGACCAGATCCAGTTCAACGAGGAAAGCCTGTGGATTGGCGACGAGTCCGACACCGGGGCGTATCAGGCCTTCGGCGACATCTGGGTGCGCTTCGGGGCCGCCGCTGGCGCGCAGCCGGCCGCTCCCTCGCCGGCGTCCGCCGGTGTCGCCCAGCCCGCGGGTCCGACGACAACAGGCTATCGGCGCGAGTTGGATCTGACCCGCGCAGTCCACTCCGTCGGCTACGTCCAGGCCGGGGTGACTTATAGGCGTGAGGCTTTTGCCAGTTATCCGGCCCGGGTTTTGGCGTTCCGCTACACCGCGGATAACCCCGGCGCGCTCACCGGCTCCGTCGAGTTAACCGACAGCCACCGAGCCGTGATCCGTGCCGCCGGCGCCACCCTCACCGCCACCGGCTCGCTCGCCGGTTACACCTATAAGGGCGGCTCCTCCGATAAAAAACCCGGCGACAGCTATGCGTTGGCGCTCAGTTACGCGGCCCAGGTGCGCGTGCTCCACGACGGCGGCACGGTCGCGGTTCAGGGCGAGCGGATCGTCTTCACCGGCGTCACCACGCTTACCCTGATTTTGTCCGCGGGGACCGATTTTGTGCAGGACCGCACTCAGGGTTGGAAGGGCGCAGAACCGCTCGCCCCGGTCGCCGCCCGCCTGGATGCGGCGGCCGCGCGCGGCTGGGACGCGCTGCTCGCCGAGCACCTCGACGATTACCAAAGCCTGTTCGGCCGGGTGACCCTCGACCTCGGCAGCAGCCCGGCGGCCGCCGTTGCGTTGACCACCGACGCCCGACTGCGGGCCGTCTCAGGCACCGGCGAGCGCGACCCGCAGTTGGAAACGCTGCTGTTTCAATACGGGCGTTACCTGCTGATCGCTTCGTCGCGTCCCGGCAACCTGCCGGCCAACCTGCAGGGCAAATGGTGCAACTCCAACAACCCGGCGTGGCGCTGTGATTACCACACCGACGTCAACATCCAGATGAATTACTGGCCCGCCGATGCGGCCAATCTGGCGGAGTGTTTTCAGCCCTACGCCGAGTGGGTAAACTCGATCCGGGCGGTGCGCACCGAGGCAACCCGGGAGGCGTTTAATAAACCCGGCTGGCTGATGCGCGGGGAAAGCGGTGTGTTTGGCGGCTCCACCTGGGAATGGTGTCCGGGCACCAGCGCTTGGATGCTGCAAAACAGCTACGACCACTTCCGCTTCACCGGCGACCGCGACTACCTGCGCACCCGCGCCTACCCGGCGATGAAGGAGGTCTGCGCTTACTGGATCGCCAGCCTGGAAACCCTGCCCGACGGCACGCTCGTCACCCCGGTCGGTCTGTCGCCCGAACACGGCCCGCGCCAGCAGGGCATTTCCTTCGACCAGCAGCAGGTGTGGGACCTTTTTAGCAACACCATCGAGGCGGCCAACGTCCTCGGGATCGACGCCGCGTTTGTGGCGGAATTGGGCGGCTTGAAGGCCCGCCTACTCGCGCCCCAAGTAGGCAGCTGGGGGCAGTTGCTCGAATGGAAACAGGAACTGACCGCTGGCAACGTGGCGGACGCCGAATTGAGCGGGCAGCACAGCGGCGATGAAGGCGCGCTCGACACCCCGGCCAACAAACACCGGCACGTCTCGCACCTGGTCGGCTTGTTTCCCGGACGGCAGATCTCGGTGCAACAAACCCCGGCGTGGGCCGAGGCGGCGCGGGTGTCGCTCGACGCGCGCGGCGACGTCAGCACTGGCTGGAGCACGGCTAACAAAATCAACCTCTGGGCCCGTCTCCAGGACGGCGACCGCGCGCACAAACTGATCGGGCGGCTGTTCACGTTCGTCACGGATACGGGCACCAACATGGCCGATGGCGGCGGGCTCTATGCCAACCTGCTCGACGCCCACCCGCCGTTCCAGATCGACGGCAATTTTGGCTACACCGCCGGGGTCTGCGAGATGCTCCTGCAAAGCCACCTCGGCGAACTCCACCTGCTGCCCGCGCTGCCCACGGCTTGGGCGGCCGCCGGCAGTGTTAGCGGCCTGAAAGCGCGCGGCGGTTTCACCGTCGATATGCAGTGGGCCGACAGCAAAATCACCCGCTACCGCATCACCTCCGCCGAGCCGCAGACGGTTACGGTGCGAGTCAACGGCGAGCTTAAGCCCATGCGGGTCGAGCAGCGGTAAGCTGCGGGGAAGTCTGAGCTGCTCTCAATCACTGCCGGAAATTCCGACTCCGCCATCCGTGTCCATCAGTGCTCATCAGGGGTTAACCGGGATCGAGTTCCGCTCGGATTTTTAACCACTGATGAGCACTGATTAACACTGATAAAACAGGCCCGGAATGCACACGGGTTTAACCTCAATTCGGATTCACCTCATCGAACCATTTAGCCGCAAAAGAACGCAAAGAGCGCAAAGAGCGAACGCGGTATTTCGCGGCGCTATTTTCATCCCGTTATGCCTCTCCGTCGTCTGGTCCGCCTCGTGTTCCTTCCGCTGCACACCGGCAACGATCTGTTTGTCTCGCGAAGGGATCGAAGTCGGAAGAAGGCTCAACCCAAAGCGGAACGGGCTGAACCTTCGCTCCCTTCCACTCCTTCGCGAGACAACTGGTTTTTGATCCGCTAAGATCCCTGATACCCCCGACTCTTCCCTTTTCATCCCTTTATGCCCCCTTCCGTCGTTTCTCCCTCCTCGCGTTGCTTGCGCTGCACTCCGGCCTGACGGCCGCGGTGTCACTTGATCCGCTCTTTGGCGATCATGCCGTCATCCTCGCCGGCACCGACGTGCCGGTCTGGGGCCGTGCCGACGAGGGTGAAAAAGTCACCGTGCGCCTGGCCGGAGCCGAGGCTTCGGCGGTGACCGCAAAGGGCCGCTGGGAGGTGCGCTTTGCGGTGCTCAAATCCAGCACCAGCCCCGGTGATCTGGTGGCCGTGGGCACCAGCACGACCGCGATTTCGACCGACGTGTTGATCGGCGAGGTCTGGCTGTGCGCCGGCCAGTCCAATATGGCGCTGCGCCTGAATGAAATCAGCCCGGCCGACCAAGCCGAGGCAATCGCCACCGGGTTGCCCACCCTGCGTTACTACACTGTCGCCAAAAAACGCGAAGCGAAGCCCCTGGCCAAGGTCGCCGGGAAGTGGCAAGTGGCGGCGGGGCCAACCGTGGTCCAGAGCTCGGCGGTGGCCTACTACTTTGGCCGCGCGCTGGTCGAGGCCGGGGTGGGCCCGGTCGGGGTGATCGACTCCTCCTATGGCAACACCTATGCCGAGGGCTGGACCAGCGACGAGGCGTTGCGGGCGGTGCCGGAGTTGGCCGGGGTGTTTGCCCGTTTTGCCGACGACATCGTGACGTTTCCTAAACGCCTCGCCGGCTATCAGCAGGCCAAAGCGGCGCACGAACTGGCGGCGGCGGCTGCGAAGGCTGCGGGTAAGCCGGCGCCCCGGGCTCCGCGCGCGGTGGTGGATCCGCAGGTCAGCCAGTTTAGCCCCTCGCGGCTCTATAACGGCATGATCGCGCCGATCCTCCCGGTAGCGATCCGCGGGGTGGTTTGGTATCAGGGAGAGAATAACCAGTCACGGCCGCGCGAATACCAGACGATCCTGCCGACCCTGATCGCCGACTGGCGCGCGCGTTGGGGGCGCGGGGATTTCCCGTTTTATATGGTCCAAGTGGCACCCTATAAAGGCATGGCTCCTGAGATCCGCGAGGCCCAGTTCCGGGTGAGCGAGAAGGTGGCGAACTCCGGGATCGTTTCCACCCTCGACGTGGGCGAGGCGGACAACATCCATCCGCTCAACAAGAGACCGGTGGGCGAACGGCTGGCGCGGCTGGCCCGGGCCGGGGTTTATGGCCAGACGGTGGTGACCAGCGGGCCGCGTTACCGGGCGCTGACGATCGAGGGCAACACGGCGAAGGTCGCCATCACCCACGCCGACGGCGGTTTGGCCGCTTCCGGCGGGACGCTGAAGGGGTTTACGGTTGCTGGGGCCGACCAGCGCTTCGTGGCGGCCACGGCGGTGATCCGCAACGGGGTGGTCGAGGTGTCCAGTCCGGCGGTGGCGGCGCCGGTGGCGGTGCGGTACGCGTGGGCCAACGCGCCCGAGGCGACGCTGGTCAACGGCGAAGGCCTGCCGAGCTTCCCCTTCCGCAGCGACGACTGGCCGGTGACTGCGGATAAGTGAGGTTGCGGTGGAGCGCCTCCAACTAACCACCCAGCAACCGATTGTTAACCGCTAATGAACGCTAAGGGGCGCTAATTTCGGAGTGCTGAGTTCGAAACACGTAGCCTGACGACGGAGTCGTTGGGTTGCCGGATCGAAATGGCTGCGCCATCCCGCTACGTTTCGGAGTGCTCCGAGGCGTAGCGGGACGACGGAGTCGTTTCGAGTTTGGGGGAGGGGGCGGTGGGCACGCGGAAAGGCAGCGAACCTCGAAATCGCTGCGCGATCCCGCTACATTCGGAGTCCGGAGTGCGGATTACGAAATGGCTGCGCCATCACGCTACGTTCGGAGGACTCCTGGGCGTAGCGGGACGACGGAGTCGTTGCGAGTTTGGGGGAGGGGGCGGTGGGCACGCGGAAAGGCCGCGAGCCTCGAAATCGCTCCGCGATCCCGCTACGTACGGAGTCCGGAGTGAGGATTACGAAATGGCTGCGCCATCACGCTACGTTCGGAAGACTCCTGGGCGTAGCGGGACGACGGAGTCGTTTCGAGTTTGGGGATGAGTGGAGTGCGCGCGCGCGCCCCGTGCCTCGAAATCGCACCGTCCTGCCTTTTGGTTGAACCGGAGCAGCAAGAAAAAACCCGATCCAAAGGAACGTCGCGCCCCTGCGTAAATCTCAGCAGGAGCGCGCAGTGGATTAGTAACTGAGGTCGAGTTTCAGCCAGTAGGTGGCACCCGGTTCGTTGATGCGGGTGCTGGTCGTGTAACCCGCCACGGCCGCTCCACCTCGGCTGATGTGCTCGGCGTAGGTCGCGTCCAGCAGGTTGTCCACACCGACACTGAGCTTGGCGTAGGCCGTGAGTTGGTAGCCGCCGTTGAGGGAAAATACCACAAAGCCGGGTGTCGAACCGAGGTCCTGGCCGACAATGTTGCCCTGGCCCACCGCCACCCGGTTTTGCTCGGCCACCAAGCGTAACAAGCCGCCGGCGGTCCAGGTTTTTGTCGCGTAATTGAGCCCGAGGCGCCCTTCCAGCGGGGGCATTTGCGCGAGCGGTCGATCGTCGGTTTCGTTGGTGCCGCGCACGTAGGCGAGCGAGGTGGTGGCGGTCCAGCCGGAGGCGAACGCATACTCGACACTGGCTTCACCGCCGTAGGTGCGGGCGGCGACGTTGCGCGTGGGCGTTGCGGCGAGCGCGGGCTGGATGAGGATAAAATCCTCGACCGTGCTGGCGAACAGCGAGAGCGAGGTTTTCAGCGGGCCGTGGCTGGTGATCACCCCGGTGTCGAGCTGGGTGGTTTTTTCCGCCTCGGTGCCGAAAACCGCGTTGGGTTTGCCCGCGCCGATAATTTCCCAGTAGTCAGGAAACCGTTCGGTGTGGCCGAGCCCGAGGTAGGCGGTGGAGGTGCCGAAATCGCGTTCGTAGCGGGCAAACCCGGACGGCAGGGTGTCGTCGCGGTGAAGTCGGGCGACGGTTTTCTCCGCTTCCCAGGCGTCGAGGCGGGCCCCGCCAATCAGGCGGTTCTTGGTATCCAAATGCTGGGTGGCTTCACCGAAAAGACCGACTTGGTCGAAGGCGCTGTCTTTGACCCGCGGCAGGTTGGCGAAGTTGGGGGTGGAGCGCAGGGTGTGGTCGTTGGACTGGAAGTCGGCGCCGAGGGTGGTTTCCAACGAATCGGTGGGGGTGAGCGTGGCGCTAAGTTTACCGCCAACAGTCTTGCGGTCGGGGTTGCTGACTGCGGCCGGACCGGTGATCGGACGCAGGCTGAAGTTGTCCATCACGTGGTCCACGTAGTTGTAATACAGCTGGGCGTCGATCGCCTGCACCGTGTCGCTAATGGCTTTTTGGCAGAAGCGCAGGGCGAGGTTGTCGCGGTCGAATTTCACCCCGTCCATGGGTCGGTCGGCGTAGGCGGCCTCGCCGTCGCTGCGCGCGCCGGAGAGCTCGACGAGGGTGTTTTCGGTGGGCGTCCAACCGAGCGCGGCCTGGGTGCTCCAGCGCGAATAAGCCGAGTGCACGCTGCGGCCCTGGCCGTCTTCGTAGTCGGCGGATTCGGAGCGGTTGGCGGAGGTGGTCAGATAGCCGAGGGGCGCGCCGGCGGCGAGGTCCACGGCCTGGTCGTTGCGGCCAAAGCTGCCGAGGGTGAGCGCGCCGTGGACGTCGGCGGTGGGGTGGCAGAAGGTGCGCGGGGAGTGCTCAAAGAGGACAACGCCGGCGGAATTGCCCGGACCGGCGAGCACGGTTTGCGGGCCTTTGCGCAGGGTGACTTTGTCGTAGGCGGCGGGGAAAACGTAGGCGGTGGGTGGGTCCATGCGCGAACCGCAGCCGCCGAGGATCGTCTGACCGTCGAGCAACACACCGAGGCGCGAGCCGGCCATGCCACGGAAGGTCGGGTCGCCGTCGATGCCGCCTTTGCGGATCACACTGACCCCGGGGATGGTTTTGAGCGCATCGGCGCCGTCGTGGGCGGGGATGGGCTGGGCGGGAGCTTTGGGGTCAACGCTCACGTCGAGCGGGTTTTTCTCGGCGGTGGCGATCACCTCCACCGTGGGCAACAGGATGGGGGCATCCGCAGCGGTGGCGGGCGCGGATAACGCGGATGCGGGCGGTGGCGGCGGGACGGTTTGGGCCAAAAGTGCGCCAGGGGTGGCCAGGAGCACGAGGAGCAGTCGGGACTGCGATGAAGGAAAAAACGGATACGATAAATTCATAACAAGACGTGACAAGGCGACAGGGGGCTTCACGGATCGGGCGCGCAGCGGCGCGGAGGCGTGGAAAGCCGTGCAGGGATCAGGCGACAGGAAAGTCGCTTCGCACCGGTGGGTGGCGGCGACGTGACGCGACGTAAAAACCGAGTCGGGACTCGACGGGCGAGCCGGGCACTCGGGGCACGCCGGGCGTTAAGCGGGAATTAGACCGCGACGCGGGGCGGCGGCACCGGCGGTTGCGCCCGACCCTGGCCCTGCGGAGACGGTTCGCCGGGGGCTAATTGCCCTGTCACCGGCAGCGGCGCGTAAACGGAATTCGCCGGCTGGAAAACCACCATGAGTTTCCCCTGCGAATCGGGTGCAAGCGGAAGGGCGGCTTGCTGCTGCTTGGCCTGGCTCACGCTTTCGCAGATGCCGCACAGGTTGTCGGGGTGAAGGTCAAGCGGACGGCCTGCGCGAGTGTCATCGTCTGCGAATAACGCACGATCATGCGGCCCCAGCCGAGGGTCTGCACCATGTCCCACTGGCTGCCAGTGGCGAGCAGCCAGGCGGTCAACAGGGTGAGGAGCGAGAGTCGGCGACGCATGCGAAGCCGAGGCAAGCGGGCGGGGAGGGATAATGCGAGCGGCGGTAGGGGGCTGTTTCCGTGGTAGTAGCCGGTAAATTGACTGGTGTTAGACCGGGTTAAGTCGCCGCTCGGATGCCCCTGCGGGCCACGGAAAAACAGGGGGCCGAAACCAAGGGATTACGCGTCCGGGTGGCCAGCGGTTTGACGTGCGTCCCAAGCTCCCTGCGCGGGTTGGGCAACAGCGGGGAACGGCGGATTGCGGAACTGATTTGCGCTAGAATTGAGCGCTGTGAGCAGCCCTCAACGGCGTCAACATGCGTTGCAACTGCCACCCTAGCAAAGTCGCGCCGGTTACGAGCAAGGCGATCCCAAGCGGAGCGGTTTGACCGGCGAGGCAGAGCACCACCGGCAGCGTGAAAAAAAGGCCGAAAGCGGGACCAAGCGAAGCCGGCAGCGCCCAGCGCAACACCCACCAGGGGCCGGTTTGCCCTTCGTCGGCGGCGAAGCGCCAGGCGCAAAATGCCTGGACAGCGACGATCAGGGTGAGCGTGCACAAGGGCAGTAGCGCGACGGCGAAGGGATGCGGCAGCTGGGTAACGATCAGCAGTGCCGCAGTGAATTGAGTGATGGCCAAAACGACCGGCTCGGCCGCTCGTCGGTGACTGGCCCAGGTTCGGCCGGTGGCGAGTAGGAGCACGGCGGTGGTTAACAGGGCGGGGGCGAAAAAGGCCCCGCCGACGCCGGTTCTCACCACGGCACAGCTGACCGCCAGAGCGGCGGCGGCAATCCAGGGTTCAAGGCCGGGGCGGAAGAGGGTGGTTAACATGGTAAAAGCGGAGTGGTGAGGTGCTGCAGTCGGGCGGGCAGTCCGTCGACGACGGTTAGGGTGCGGCGGTGGGTTGCGCAGTCGCGCCTTTGCCCTGCTCAAGCATGTAGGCGGCGATCAACGCGAGGTTGTCGTCGCCCAGGTGCGCCATGGGCGGCATCGGACCGTATTGCGCCCGTTTTTTGCCCGGGGCTTTGGCCCAGCTGACGATGCCTGCCGGGTTATCCTTAAACAGGCTGTGAATTTCGACCAACGAGGGCGCACTGGTGGCTTTCTCCACGGCGTGGCAGGCCGCGCAAGTCTGCGCGAAGAGCTTCTTGCCCGAGGGTGCGGCGGTGAGCGCATCGCCCGCGCCCAACCCGGTGCGGATGCGCATCTGCGTGCCCAGTTCGATGCTGCGGAACTCGGCGGTCTTGCGGGCGATGGCCTCCTTGTGCGGGGCCAGTGCGGCTTCCCGGTAAACATGCCGTCCCTGGCCCATGCCGAGCACGACCAGGGAAAACAGCGCGGCGATGGGCCAGAAGCGTCGACCGATCCGCGCGTCGCTTTCATGGATTTCCTTCCACAGCAGCCCCAGCACGAGGATGGCTACAAAAACCGCGCCAAATATCCAGAGCATGACCGTTGCGGTGATCCCTTGGGTCGGCAGGGTGAAAAATACCAACGGCCCGAAGGCGAACTGGGCGCAGGAAACCCAAAACGTCCACCGGTAGAAATGCCGGCGCAGCTCAGGCCGGGTGAATTCGGGCAGCTTTTCCTCGACCGGAAAACTCTTCCGGCCGAACCACCCGGCCAGGAACAGGCCCATGAGGGCGAGCGAAGCGGCGACAAAGTGAAAATAGCGCGGGAAGACGTTGCCGATCTGGAGCGCGGTGAAAAAGCCCTTCACCTGCGACCACTTGTCCGGAAACAGCATGGTGTTCACCTGGACGAGAAAGATCAGCGGGATAAACAGGAACAGCGCCGCCACCGCGCCGCCCACGAGTACATGGCGCCCCTTGCGCGGGCCGGTCCAGGTTTCCCAGGTGTATTTGTGCAGGTAGGCCAACAGGAAGACCGTAATGATCAGCGGAATGAGCAGCGCCCAGGCGTGGCCGGTCAGGGCGTTGGCCGAATAGAAGTGAATCGTGTAGAGCAGATTCATCATGAGCATCGGCCCGATACCGAGCACCACCGCCAGGCTTTTGTTCACCGTGACGGTTTCGCCGATGCAGCGCGCGAGCCGGTCGTAGCGAGGAAAACGCAGGCCGATGATCTCGTTGACGAAGGCCATCAAGGCGCCGCCCACCATCAGGTTTACAAAAAAGATGTGGAGCAGGAACACCGGCACCACCCACAGCTTAAGCGCCCATTCCGGAATCGGCAGGGGGATTTCCAAGTCGTGGGGTACGGGCACCTCCGTGGTCGCGACTTGGGCGAGGAAATTGGGCAGTTGGGCAATAAAATCAGTCAACATGGCGGGATGAAATCAGCGGGCTAAAATCAGCGATTGGCGGTGAGCACTGCGGGCGCGGCGGAAACGGCGGGTGCCGGGGGTTGCAGGCTGCGCAGGTAGGTGGCGAGCGCGGAGGCTTCGGCCTCGTTGCCGGGGAACGGCGGCATGTAAGTGCGGGTGAGGTGCATGCCTTGAATAAAGCCCACCAGCGCCTCGTGGTCCCAGGGTTCGCGCCCATAGAGGTGTTCGAACTTGGTGATGACGTTGTTCATGCCCGCCGTGGTGTGGCAGCGCGAGCAGGTCAGCATAAACACCTCGTGGCCGGCGACGAGCGCGTTGGCCGCAGTGGCTTGTTTGACCGCGCTGTAGGTGGCGTAGGGCAGGATGCCGTCGCGTTGGTAAACGGGCAGCGCCGAGACGCGCACGCCGTTGGCATACATGTAGTCGGCGATCACGTAGGGCTTGCGGATAAACTCGCGCACCCGCTCGAAGTGGCCGAGCAGCCAGATCGAAAGCACGAAGGGCACGAGCAGTGCGTAGCGCGGCAAGGCACGCGGGCGCACGGCCCCGATGAGCGCCATCACCGCGACCACCGCCACCGTGTAGCCGATGATTTTAATGAACATCCCGTGCCACTGGCTGAACGCCTGGGTGAGCAAGGCGACGTTGGCATTGGCCTGCATCGCGGCCGGCACACTGCGCCAATACCAGAGCGCCCCCAGCACCACCAGTGGCAGCCAGGCGAGCGTCCAAATCGCCACCAGCCGCACAGCGCGCGGGCGAATTGGATCGTCGCGTTTGGTCACGAAGAAAATGCAGAACCAGACGAACAGTCCGGCCGTGAACATCGAGTAGGGCGTGCGGAAGGCGAGTTGCGGCAGGTAGAGCGGGTTAAACATCGCCGACCACAGGCTCTTGTCCTGCGTCCATGCCCCGCTGTTCATCATGAAGCCGAGGATGGCCACGATCAGCGCCATGGTGAGCCAAGAAAACGCGCTCAGCGTCGCGCCAATGGCGACGTGCAGGCGCTTGAGGCGCGGCGTGGCGAAGCGTTTCCATGTCAGGTAATACGCCATGATCAGCCCGACCTCGGAGATGAACACCAGCCACTCGGCGAACCAGCCCCAGAAAAACACGCGTAACAAACTGCCGATGGCAAAGGGGGCGACCAACGAGGTCGTCAGCCAGATGCCCACCCCGGTGAGCGCGCCCACCGTGGTGGTGATAATAAAGACGATGAAGACAATGCGATAGGCGAGTTTGTCCCATGCGGGTTCGCCTTTTCGCAGCCCCCACCACTCCAACAGCGTGATCAGCGGATACGCACCCACCGCCAGCGGGTGGTTGATGAGCACATGGATGATCGCGGTGATCGCGATGAGCATGCGGTTGCCAAGAAATTCCAGATGGAAAATGGGGAAGTCCATTACCGCACGCTACCATGACTGGCCCGCGAGATGACTGTGGCATAATGCCGCAGGCGAGCCCAGTGGCTCGTTTGGGGCGCGTCGGGCGCGGGTGCAGACGACTCAGCGCGGCGGGGGAAACTTGGCCAGTTTGCGCTGGAGCGAGCGCCGGTCGATGCCGAGTAACCGCGCCGATTCGCTGATGTTGCCCTGAGTGTCGGCGAGCACCCGCTGGATGTGTTCCCATTCGAGCCGGTCGAGCGAGGGCACACTCGGAGGCCGAACGGAACTCGCGCCCGGTTGGCCACGCAACGCGCTCGCCAACTGGTCAGCGTCGGCCGGCTTTGTCAGGTAATCATCGGCACCGAGGCGGATGGCCTGAAGGGCGTTGGCGATGCTCCCGTAGCCGGTCAGCACGATCAGGCGCGCCTGGGGATGGAGTTGGCGCAGGGGCGGGATCAGGGTCAGGCCGCTACCGCCAGGCATATTGAGGTCAATGATGGCCGCGGCCACCGGGCCGGACTGGGCAAGCGCGAGCGCAGCTGACACGTCGGCGGCGGTGCGCGGCGAAAAGCCACGCCCTTCGAGCGCACGGGCGAGCCGTTCGCGAAACACCGCGTCGTCATCAACGATGAGGAGCGCTGGCCCGGGAGAAACGGTCGTTACAGCGTTCATGTCGAGACCGTGAACGGCAGGATCAGGCGCACCTGACAGCCGCCCGTGGCTGGCGCACCAAATTCGAGTTTCCCGCGCAGGCGCTCGGCAAATAGTCGCACGATATAGAGGCCCAGCCCCATACCTTGCCCGGGCGGCTTGGTCGTCAGGAACGGTTCGCCGACGCGCTCGGCGATGGCGGGGGCGAGGCCTTCGCCGTGATCACTGACGATAAACGCCACCCCGGCGAAACCCGCTTCGCGCCACGGGGCGATTTGCAGCGAGACGGCTTGGCCGCTCGGATCGGATTCCGCTGCGTTTTTGAGCAAAACCCCGAGTGCCTGGAGCAGCGGCGAGCGCGGCACCTCGATGGATAATTCGGCCAATTCAGGGGCGAGGGTGCATTGGAGTCGCGTGGCGATTTCCGCGGAAATTTCGACCCGCACCAGGGCCGCAAGTGAGGCGAGCGCGAGCGGCTCGGCTTCCGCCCCGAGGTCACCGGCGGAGTCGGCATTGAGCCGGTCGATAATGGAGCGGCACCGGTCCACCTCTTGGCGGATGAGCAAGGCGTCACTCAGGCAGTTGGCCTTGGGGCAGGTGCTACCGATGGTGTGCTCGAGTTCGCGGCAGACGAGCGCGATGGTACCGAGCGGCGTGGCCAATTCGTGGGCGACCCCGGCGGCCAAGGTGGCCAGGCCCGAAAAGCGCTCCTCCCGGGCGAGCCGCTCACGGCTGAGGCGCAACTCCACCTCGCGTTGGCGGAGATCGGCCCGTAATCCGCCGATGAACCACACCAGACTGGTGCCGGTCAGGCCGATGGCCACCACCATGCCCTGAAAGTGCAGCTCGGTGGGGATTCCGATGAGCGTAGGGCCGAAACCGCAAATTTCCAGGCTCCCGCCATAAAGCGTCGCATAGGCGGCCACGGAAAAGGCGGCCAGCCCGAGAGCAAAGCCACGGGGCAACATCATCGCCGCCAACGCGACGTGGAGCAGGTAGAACGAGGTGAAGGGATTATGCGCCCCGCCGGCCCAGTGCAGCATGAGCGTGAGGGTGAGCGTATAGATGGCCAATAAGACCGCACACCACACCCGCGCCGCCTTGGGCGAGAGGCCCGGGGCTTGTTGGCGGTTAAAGAGCGTCAGCCCCGCGTCGAAGAGCAGACAGGCCAACAAACCGGGTAAAAACAAGGGAACCGGGAACAGCCACTGGGTCAGGCCGATGGTGAGGCTTTGGCTGAGCAGGGCGAACCAGCGCAGTTTGCGTAACCATTCGAGGTCCCGGTGGGCATCGGAAAACGACGGTTTAGGACAGGAGGTGACAAGTGAAGGCGGCACGGTGAGCGAATCAGCCAACCCGATTCGGTGCGGTTTGAGGACAAAACAATGAGCTGCCCCTGCGGCATTTTGCCGCAGGGGCAGCGATCGAAGCATCGCAGGCTAGGCTAGACGCAAACCAGGGGGGCTATTTGAGCGCTTTGATAATCGTGGTGTGGTTGTGGCGGAGATGAGCGTGGTGTCGAGCAAGACGCCCCGACTAAAACCGGACCGGGCTAGCGCGAGATCGTGCACGGCGGCCAGCACGGTGCTGCCTTGCATCACCCAGCCGAGGATGGCGCGCAACAGGGTGCTCTTGCCCGCACCGTTGGGGCCGAGCAGCGCAGTCGAGCTGCCGCAGGGGATGTCGAGGGTCACGTCCTCCAGCGCGGGCGTGCGACCGTGGCGGACGGTGACGTTGCGGAAGCGGAGGATGTGGTGGGGGGCGTGGGCGGGC
>CAMBUJ010000032.1 GCA_945871005.1 Opitutus sp. GAS368
CGCACGATGTTAACCCGCGTGTTGTTGGCGATGCCGGCGTGGGTGATCGACTCGTAAACGGATTTGTAGGCGTCCTGCAGCTCGATGTATTTGCCGACCACGCCGATCTTCACCTCGTGGGCGGGGGTTTTGATCCGGCGCACGATCTCGTTCCAGATATTCTTCTCGGGCGCGGGATTCTTCAGCCCGAACAGGTCAACCACGAGGTCGTCCATGCGCTCTTTTTGCAGCGCGAGCGGCAGCTCGTAGATCGAATCCACGTCGCCGCACTCGATCACGGCTTTGACCGGGACGTTGCAGAACATGGAAATCTTGTCGCGCAGCCCGGCCTCCAGCGGGTGGTCGCAGCGACAAACAAGAATGTCGGGCTGGATACCGATCTCGCGCAACTTGGCGACGGACTGCTGGGTGGGCTTGGTCTTGAGTTCGCCGGCCGCCTTAAGATAGGGCACGAGCGTGACGTGGATAAAAATGCAGTCGTCCGGCCCGACTTCGAGGGCGAACTGGCGCATCGCTTCGAGGAACGGGAGCCCCTCGATGTCGCCGGTGGTGCCGCCGATCTCAGTGATGAGGATGTCCACGTCCTTGCCGCCGGCGTAGATGCGCTCCTTGATCTCGTTGGTCACGTGAGGGATCACCTGCACGGTTTTCCCGAGGTAAACACCGCGGCGCTCCTTGGAAATGACGCTCTCATAGACCTGGCCTGAGCTGAGGGAATTGAGCTTGGAGAGCTTGCCGCTGGTAAAGCGCTCGTAGTGGCCGAGGTCGAGGTCGGTCTCGGCACCGTCCTCCAAGACATAGACTTCACCATGTTGGAACGGGCTCATCGTGCCCGGATCGACGTTGAGGTAGGGGTCGAACTTCTGGATACGCACGGTCAGCCCGCGCAGCTCCAAAAGCGCACCGAGTGCGGCAGCCGTGAGGCCTTTGCCTAACGACGAGACCACTCCGCCCGTCACGAAGATGTATTTCATCGGTGAGAAATAGGGGGCGGCGGGAAAGCCTGACAAGCAAAAGCTCGCGCCACTTCGCGTGAGTCGGCCATCCGTCGCCGTCAGGCAACGATTTACCCGCTTGCGCACCCCGCCTCGCCACCAGCAAGGTTGGGGAAATCCCGCCCATGCACTCCAAGCCCCAAGTCCTCGCCTGGCTCACCTGTGACGGCGTCCACGTCGACCCCGGCAGCGGCAAACACACCATCCTCGGCGTGTTTTCCAACATCCGCGGTCGCCAGTTTCCCTTTGCCCACCCCTTCATGGTCTGGTTCCTCACCTTGAGCGATGTGCCCACCGGCCAGCACCAGATCAAAATTTCCATGGGGCTCGATGCCACCCAGCCCAAGCCGCTGATCGACCGCACCTTCGATTCCCAAGGCCCGCTCCATCGCATCAACCTGATCAGCGAGATCCGCAACCTCGTCTTCCCTCAACCCGGCGAATACTCGATCCTGATTGAAATCGATGACGAGCCCCTGCTCGCCACTAATATCACGGTTACTAGCTGATCCCCCTTTTTTTCAACTCATGTCCACCTCCACACACTCCTTCGATCTCATCGGTGTCGGCTCGCCCATTATGGACCTGCTCGCGCAAGTCCCCGAGAGCTTTATCTCCACCCTCACCGGCGTCAAAGGAGGCATGGTCCTCGTGGACGCCACTGAAATGGAAGCCATCGTGGTCCGGCTTGAACAAAGCCCAGCCACCGTCGCGGGCGGTTCGGCCGGCAACACCGCGGTGAGCGCCGCCCGCCTCGGCCTGCGCACCACGTTCTTGGGAAAACTGGGCAACGACGCCACGGCCACCGCCTACCGCACCCACTTCAGCGCCGCCGGCGGCGACAGCACGCGCTTCAAGTTCGCCGATCAGGCCAACGCCCGCTGCGTTTCCCTGATCACGCCCGACAGCCAGCGCACCATGCGCACCTGCCTCGGTGCGGCCATGACCCTCGGTCCCGACGAGATCGGACCGGGGGATTTCGCCGGTTGCCGCCACGCGCACATCGAGGGTTACCTGTTGTTTAATCCCGCCCTGGCCAACGCCGTAGTCGCCGCCGCCCGCGCCGCCGGGTGCACGCTGAGCATCGACCTCGCGTCCTTCGAGGTGGTCAACGCCGCGCGCGAGTGGATTTTCGCCCAACTGCGCATGGGCATCGACGTGGTATTCGCAAACGAGGACGAAATCCACGCCCTCTTCCCCGATCACGCCGATCAGCAGGATTACGCCGGCCTCGCCCGGCGCCTCGCCGAATTCGGCGGCACCGCCGCAGTGAAAATGGGCAAGGATGGCGCGTGGATCGCCCGCGGTACCGCCCTGCACCAGATCGCCCCGGTGGCCGCAGCCGCGGTGATCGACACCACCGGTGCCGGTGATGCCTGGGCGGCCGGCTTTCTCTACGGTTATCTCAAGAACTGGGGCCTGCCCTCCGCCGGCGCGCTCGGCTCACGGCTCGGTTCGGAATGCGTCAGCCACCTCGGCCCCGCCATCCCCACCGCCCAGTGGACGGCGATTCACTCCCACGCAAAGACCCTCGCCAACTAAGCTCGTCTAACGGGCGCCAGTCACAGCGCACCCGTAAGGAGTAAGCCTCGGCGGCTGCACCTCGCCCGTCGGGTGAGTCCGAGGCTTGCCATTGGTAAAGAGCCCTTCGTGATGGGGTATTCCCGCGCCACGCGCGGGTCACGCCATGCCTGCCGACCTCGTCCAACTCGTCACTTCTATTGCCCAGCGCGCCCGCGCCGCCTCGCTCGTGCTCGCCACGACCCCTTCCGCGCGCAAGGACGCCGCGCTCCTGCGCCTCGCCGAACTCATTCCGGCCTCCTCCGACTCCCTGCTCGCCGCCAACGCCCTCGATCTGGCCGAGGCCCGTGCCAACCAACTCCCGTCCCATCAGCTCGACCGACTCACCCTCACGCCCGCCCGACTCGACCAACTCGCCGAATCCGTGCGCCAGGTCGCCGCGCTCCCCGACCCCGTTGGCACCGTGCTTGAAGAGTGGACACGCCCCAACGGCATCCTCATCCGCAAGCGCCGCGTGCCCATTGGGGTGATCGGCATCATCTACGAGGCGCGCCCTAACGTGACCATCGACTGCGCCATCCTCTGCCTGAAGTCGGGCAACGCCGCCATCCTGCGAGGGGGCAAAGAGATTTTCCACACCAACACCGCCTTCGCCGCGCTCATTACCCAAGCGCTCGCCGAGACCGGCCTGCCCGCCTCGGCCGTGCAACTGATCCCCACGACCGACCGCGCCGCGCTCAACACCTTGCTCAAGCTCGACACGCTGGTGCACTGCATCATCCCGCGCGGTGGCGAGAGCCTGATTCGCTTCGTCGCCCAGAACTCGACCATCCCGGTAATCAAACACTACACTGGGGTGTGTTTTGTCTACGCCGACCAAGACGCCGATCCGGCTATCGCGGAAGCCATTTTAATTAACGCCAAAACCCAGCGCCCCGGCGTGTGCAACGCCGCCGAGCAACTGCTCGTTCACGCCGGCGCCGCCCCCACCCTCCTGCCCCGCCTCGCCGCCGCCTTGATCGCCAAGGGCGTCCAACTGCGCTGCGACCCCGCCGCGCTCGCCCTCCTTGCTGGCGCACCAGAATCTCAAATCTCCGCAGCGACCGCGGCCGACTACACCTCCGAGTTCCTCGACCTGATCTTGGCAGTGCGCATCGTGCCCGACTTGGAAACGGCGATTACCACCATTAACCGCGATAGCTCCGGCCACACCGAGGCGATCATCACACAAAACGAAACGTCTGCGCGTCGGTTCCAGGACGCGGTGGACAGCGCGGTGGTCACGTGGAACGCCAGCACGCGTTTCAACGACGGCTTTGAGTTCGGCTTCGGCGCGGAGATCGGCATCAGCACCGACCGCCTGCACGCCCGCGGCCCGATGGGGTTAAACGAACTCTGCACCTACAAGTACGTGATCGACGGCATCGGCCAAGTGCGGGCCTGACCCCGCTCCGTGGCAGCGGCGATTTTCCAGATTTGGCTCTGGTTCGCCGCCACCGCGCTAGGTCGTTTCCCTCAGGGGTAACCAGCGCGCAAGACGAATCGCGAGGTCTTCCGGATTGATCGGCTTAGGCAGGTAATCGCTCATCCCCGCCCGCAGGCAACCCTCCTGATCACCGGCCATGGCATTGGCTGTCATGGCGATAATCGGCAAGTTCAACGGGGCCAGTCCCGTGGCCGGATCGCGTAGTCGACGGGTGCACTCATGACCGTCCATGACGGGCATCTGAATATCCATAAAAACGAGGGCAAAAGATTCGGAGGCAATGGCCGCCAGCGCCTCCTCACCGTTATTGGCGATCGTCACGTGCATACCCAAGCGCGTCAGCAGGTATTCGGCGACCTGCTGGTTAATCAGGTTATCCTCGACGAGCAGGATACGGGAGCCGAGTTGGGCGGGGGCGATCAACTCCGCGGGGCTGGCGCCTGCCGGGAGTACCCTGAGGGGGGGCGAAACGGCTTGGCTGGCACGCTCCAGTTTGAGCGTGAACCAAAACTCCGAGCCTACCCCGGGTTGGCTGGAGACACCGATCGTCCCGCCCATTAACTCCACGAGCTGTTTGGTGATAGCCAGGCCCAGCCCGGTTCCACCGAACTGGCGGGTCGTCGAAGCATCCACCTGGCTGAATTTATTAAACAGCCGATCCATCTTGTCGGCGGGAATACCCTGACCGGTATCGCGGACTGAAAAACGTAAACCCAGACCCGTGCCCGGCCCTTCGTTATTTGCCAGGGAGGTGAGTACGGTGATGGCGCCAACCTTGGTAAATTTGAGAGCGTTACTGATAAGGTTTCCCAAGATCTGGCGGATTCGAGTGGGGTCACCGCGAAGGCTGGAAGGCAGATCGTGGGCCGTGCTGAAGAGTAACTGCAGCCCAGTGCTCGCGGCTTGGGCGGCATAAACCGACTCCATTTCGGCCAGTATCCCGCGCACGTCCAATTCAATGCTCTCAAGATCGAGTTTCCCCGCCTCGATTTTAGCCAGATCCAGAATCTCCCCGATGATTTTCAAGAGGTTTCCCCCACTGGTGACCAAGATTCCAAGATATTCCTGCTGCTGGGCAGTAAGCTGGGTCTGTCGCAGGATAGCCGCCATGCCTAGCACCCCATTCATCGGCGTGCGCAGCTCGTGACTCATGTTGGCAAGAAACTCGTCTTTAGCGCGGCTGGCAGCTTCGGCCTTGAACGCGAGTTGATGGGCCAGCTGAGTCGATTCCGTGAGCTGGCGATTACTCGCGCGAAGTGCGTTGGCCAGACGCTCGTCGTTGGTGACATCGATAAACTGCAGCAGCGTGAGTCGGCGCTGCCTCGAGCCGTCATGCACTCGCATAAAGTTCCGATGCTCAATTGAGAACGTGCGCTGTCCCATATGAGGAGAGAGTGCATCCAGACGGTGATTACCGAGCTCAAGGACCGTCACCGGCAAGTTCAGACGCTGGAGAAAGACAATCGGCGCGATCGACTGGAGCTCGACCAAGGGCAGCCCCACGAGGTCGGCAAAGCTCAGGCTGGCCAACTCAAGGTGCGGATGAGGCCAGGCAGGAGAATGACCGAGGACGGCGACGCTGTTTTGCAGGTTATCGATGAGCCGATTGCCCATGATCCCCGAGGTGACGGCTGCATCGAGAAGATTTACGGCCAGCGACTGCACTCCGGCCGCCAACTCGACGCCACAGAAGGAGGTGCGTGCATGATTAAGAATCCCGTTAAACCGCTCCACGGATCGCGCGGACCATGGCAAGGAACGGCCCCGCACCATCTCGGACCACCGCTCAAAGGATTTGCGCGGACTCATCCGCTGCAAGGCATCAAGCTCGGCGGCCCGACTGGGATCCCCCCCCCAATGGACTTCGCGCAACGTCTCCCGACGAAATAAGAGCAGGGTAATGGCAGTGGGGGCTTCGGCGAGGCGAGCGACCAAAAGTCCGCATGCCGCTTCGGCATGATTCTCAGGCGGCGGCAAATCTGCGGGCAACCGATCGGAGGCAAAAGGCCAGTTCAAATCGGAACGCGCTTCACACCAGGCCAAACAGGAACGCAGCCAAGCAGCATCCGGCACATCACCCGTACAGATCCAGGTTTCGCCCGTGACGAGCACCGCAGCATCCGCCTCGAGCAACGGGTCGATGCGCTCAGGACCGAAAAATAACCGCGCCAAAAATTCCTCGGCCGCACAGCCCCCAAGGCTGGCCTGCAAGCGCTGTTCATCCCGCTTGGCCCAATCGGCATCGCGCGCGGCCTCCCTCGCGCGGTAGTCAGTGAGCCATCGCCCGGTGCGTTTGGCGAGTTCTCCACACTGCGTGCGAGTTGCCGCCGGAATGCTTTTGGCCTGATTGTGATGGCAGGCCACCTATCCCCACAACTCGCCCTCCACCAGAATGGAAAGCGTCAGGGTCGCCCCGACCCACATATTGGCCAAGTACTCGATGTGGTAAGGAGAAACTGCTCGCAGAATTGCATGCCGAAGATCGAGAGGATCAACCGCTGCCTCAGCGATCAACGTCACGGTGGGAGCGGCCACCGACGTGATCGTGCGCACCGCATTCTCACGATAAAGCTGACGTGCCTGCGTAGGGATATCCGTCGCCGGATAGTGCAGCCCAAGAAAAGGAACCTGCGATGGATGGCGGCATTCTGCGATGATTTCACCACTCCAGTCGGAGTCGAAATGGTAAACCATTACCCGATCATAACCCGTTAACGCCGACACTTCCTCGCTAAGCGCCTGAGCCAGACTGAAGGGGTGAAAATCGGGGTCGAAAACCCGGGCTTCGCAGTCAGCGGAAATTTCGGGCAAGGGCGGCGCGGCGTATTGAAACTCCCAGATATAGGCCCCCGGTCCTGCATGGGCGTAAACCTCGATCGCCACCGAGCCGATCTCCGCCAGTTCAAGTGCCTGGAGAAAAACCGGATGTCCACCGACGGGGGCGGCGTGACAAGATACGGGCAAACCCAGGATTTCCGCACACTGCGGCCAAGGCATCCCGACCAAAGCCCGCGGATCAAGTGACCGGGCAAAAAACACACTCAGATTGGCGGAAACGTGCGTAACACGCCCGGAAACCAGATCCACGGCCACCAAGGCTCCACTCGCCTGAATGGCTCCCGGAAGGTGGATGAGTTCAGCTTCGCAAACAGAGAAATCCAAGGGAGGTGAATCTGGCATGGTGGAGGAATTAACGTTGATAAAAAACTCAATGCGCCGCTTTCAAGCGCGCGGCGCGCACCCAAGGAAGCGGCAGGTTACGGAAAAAGCTGAGGAGTGCGTTACCCTTTAATTGTTCAAAAATAGCTATGTTGTACTGGAAGGCCGCAACAGCTTCTTCGATCACGGCATTACACGACGCCGGAGAATTGCTGCCCAGTTCATCAAGACGATTGCGAAACAGTTCCTTCATAACCGCCAAGTCCTCCACACCGGAGAAATCATAAAAATCTAATCCCGCGCCAGTTTGAAGACCCAGCGAACGCTCGGCTATGCGTGCGAGGATCTGCCCACCCGCCATGTCGCCCATGTAGCGGGTGTAAAGATGACCAACAAGGCGCACCGGCTCGGTATACGCGACCTGGTGAACACGCTCGGCATAAGCCTCACCCTCCTCCATTTCAGGAACCGTCAGCCGCCAGTCTTTCCCTGCCAAAAAAACCAGATCCCGCTCCAAAGCTGCGGTGCGATGCAATGCTTGAAACTGGAACCGCGCCACCTGCGGGTTGGTGAGTTCGAGTCGGCTCATCTCGCGCTCCATCGCACTGTAAACAGGATAAAGTGCGGCAAGCAATCGGGTGTAGGCTTCACGCGATGCTGTGCCGCGCAAAAAGCCTCGGATAAACGCCGTTTTCTCTGCCCGCGTATGCACCCCGCTCGTTGACTCACGCAGCGTAGCCGAAAAACCACCACCTACCGAAATACCCTTCAAAAAATGCGACTTCGGCATGATGGATAACTAATTATGCGATTCAGCGAAAACAACAGTGGAAGTCACACCCCTTATCGCCGCCAAGCCCCGCGCATCCCCCAACCCACAATTGCCAGGGTCGCCAGCGAGCTGGCCGGCATGAGAATGGCCGCGACCAACGGATTCATCTGCCCCGATACTGCCAACCCCACGGCGAAGAGATTATAGGCGATCATAAAGACCAACAACGCCACTTGGGTACGGTGACGGGCATCGTTGATTTCAAACAACCCGCGGATGCCTGCTATACCACGCCCGAGGTAATAAAAGTCCGCCTTCGCCTCCAGCACGCCGCGATGCACCACCGGAGTGCCCCGGCACAGCGCCCGGTCAAAGGCTAGGCTGTCGTTGGCGCCATCGCCGAGCATGAGCGCGTCGTCGTGTTGATCCAACCAGTCGGCCTTCTGTTGGGGCGACAACTCGGCGTAACCATTCTGCTCGGGCAGGCCCAACTCGCGCATCAGTGAGTTGACCTTTTCCCGGCGGTCCCCGCTTAAAACCACGATCTGCAAACCCCTCCCAGCGAGCGCGAGTAGTTCCCCACGAGCGTCGGCGCGCGCCGTATCGGCAAAGGTAAACCGAGCCACCACCCGTTGATTCTTGGCCAACACGACCTCGCCTCCGGCCCCCACCGCTTCCGGCAACACACTCCCCATTGTGTTGGTTATAACAGCGGCCGTCTCAGCGCTCGGACTTGGCCCACCGCCAAGCCACTCAGGACGCCCCAGCGTCCAGTCGCCGAGACGCACGCCCTGGCCGATCGCTTCAACCACCTCGCCCTCCAGCGCCGCGCCGCCCCCGCGCGCCAGCAACGCCTCATGCAGGGAGCAACTCACCGGATGGGGGTTGTCGCGAACCAACCCCAACAACGCCGCCCGCGCCTCGTCCCCCAACCCATCAAGCGTCTGCGGATTTTGCAGCACGGGCGTCTCAAGAGTAAGCGTTCCGGTTTTATCAAAAACCAGCGTGCGCACTTTACGCAGCCGCGGCCACAGATCGGCCGCGCGGACAAATACCCCGCGCCGCCGCAACGCGACCGTGGCCACTTCTTCCGCCAACGGGTAAGCCAGGCCCAGCGCACACGGGCACGAAACCACCAAGATCGCCGTGACCACCGAGCCGGCATGCAGAAAATCTCCCGTCGCCACCGCCCAGCCCAAACCCGCCAAGCCCGCCACCACCAACACCGCAATCAGGTAACAGCGAATCACCCGTTCGATCAGGCGGTGGCGATAATCAGCCCGACTCGCCGGCTTGAGCAACTCAGCCAACATCGACTGCTCCCAGCGCTGCGTAGCCACCAACTGAATGGGCTCACGCCCGATGTTCTGCGAGCCCGCTGCCACCCGCTGGCCGGAGCGAAACGTCCGCGGTTCGGCCTCACCGTTGATCCAGGCCAAACTCAGGGCAGCTTCGGGCGTTTCCAGTCGCGCCTCGACCGGCACCATCCGGCCCATCGCCACCTCAAAACGCTGCCCTTCGCGCAACGCCTCGGGAGCCACTTCGGTGGCGGAGCCGTCGGCGGCCAATACCCGCACGCGTGGGGCCGTCGGCTGCCGGCTAAGCAGGCGGCGGCGATTGCGTTCCACTGCGACAATTTGCGCCCAGCGGCCGACCAGCATCAGCACGATGAAGGACGTCACAAAGTCGAAATACACGTAGCTTTCGTCGCCCTTGACCCAGCCATAAAATGAACCGGCGTAAGCCCCCACGATTCCCAACGCAATGGGAAGGTCGATGTGGAGAACGCGCTCCCGCAACGCGCGCACCGCTCTCGCTAAAAAGTATCCGCCGCCTGCCAGCAAGCTGAGCGTGGCAAAGGCAAGCTGGAGTGTGCCAAACAGTCCGGCGTATTCGTTGGTGGACTCCATGCCGAAGTAGGTCGGCAGGGCGAACAACATTACGTTCATCGCGAAAGCCGTGCACAGGCCCACCCGCCTAATCAGCACCCGACTCTCAGCCTGCTCGGCGTCGATGGAGCCAGCCGGCCCGATCAGGTAATTAAAACGCTGCAACGCCTGGGCGCACGCCACGGCATCGAAGTCGCCTTTCTCCCAAGTCCAACGCATCTGACCGGTCTGGGCGTTGACCTCCATCCGGCCGGCCCCGGGTTGTTTTGAAAACACCTTTTCAATTAACCACACGCAGCCCGCACAGGAAATACCCTGAACCTCGAGCACCAGCTGGGGCACTCGGCCGTTGGTCGCATTGACCTCGGCCTCCATCTGCGCCTCCTGCAACCAGGCGTAGTCGCGCGGTTGCAGCAGAGCCGCATCCGCGGGAGTCGTCACGTCATCCTTGATGCGGTAATATGCATCGAGGCCGGCCTCATGGACGAGGCGGTAAACATAGGCGCAACCCGCGCAGCAAAACTCCGCCTGGGGTGAGGGCGCGCCGCAATGGCGGCAAATGGGCTTGGCCGCAGACCGGGGCGGCGCGAGCGGCTGGCTTTGGGCTACTGGCATAAAAACGATCCTGCGGGCGCGCTCAACCGCCAGCCCATCACCAAGGCCGCCGCCAACGCCAACCCAGCTTGGAGGCGGGCCAACCCCACCGGCGAAAGCTTTAAGCGGAGCCGGCCGTAGTTGGCCTGAACGATCCAGAGCAGCGGTGCGGTGCCGAGTCCGAAGGCCAGCATAAACTCGGCACCACGCAGGGCCGAACCAGTGAAAGCGGTGAGCGCGATCAGGAAATAGAGCGGGCCACAGGGTAAAAGCGGGGTGGCCGCGCCCATAATGGCGGCCACGCGTAAACGCGAACGGCCGCGTAGTGCGGTTTGCAACCGCCACTGCAGGCGCGTGAGCAAAGCGAAACGCGGGAAATGTTTTTCAAGCCGCAGTCCGACCAGCACAAAAAAAACCACCAAGGTCCACGGCAGCAGGTGCAGCGCCCAGTCGCCGAAAAAGCTCAACGGCATCCGACCCAACCCACCCGCCACCGCGCCCAGCGTAGTATAGCCTATGAGCCGGGCGCCGTGATAAACAGTCGCCACCGTAAACGGGTCAGCTGAGTCACCTTTGGCCGGGGCCATCATGCAGGCGAGCGGCCCGCACATCCCCGCGCAATGCAGGCTGGTAACCAGCCCCGCCACAAACGCCGCCGCAGGGGTACTGATGCTGGCGAGCTCCATGCCTCAAGGCGCCGAGCGCGTCTCCAACGGTACGTCGGCCGCCCGGTATTTGGAGGCAAAAAAGAACATCGCCGTCCAGGCCAGCGCCATCAGGGCAAACACCACCCCCACACCAACCCACAGCCCCGCGCCGCGTTTACCCTCATCAGGAACCTTTTGCGCGGTCATGGCTGTGACTCCTTCAGTTTCGCAGCCGCCCGCTCTTTTGCGTCCTCGTCGAGGAGTTGTTTGTCCGGTCCGACAAACCGAACCGGCCGCTCGAGATAAAACGTGCCCGCTTCATCGGCGAGACGCACGGTCAGGGCGAACTCACCCGAATAATTTTTACGCGGAATTTGCACGATCAAAGGCCGCACCTCCTCAGCAAGCGGCGCAAGCTCAACCGCTCCATCCATCCCGGTGCGCACCAGCGAATCGGGCGCCCCCGGCAGGGTAATAACAAAACGTGCCGCCACGTCGCGTTTGTTGACGATGCGCACCAGGAACTGGTTACGCACCGCCTCGTCGGTCACGAAATAGGGCGCCCCCACTAAGCGGGTAATAGCCAAATTGGCGGGGCGAACGGTCGACAGCGCCCACGATGCGACAACCGTGCCGACGCCCAGCAGAACGGCATAAAAGACAGTGCGGGGACGCAACCACCGGGTACGTTCGCCGGCGAAACCCGCTGGCGAATCGTAGCGAACCAGGCCCCGTGGACGCTTCACTTTGTCCATGACCGTATCACAGGCGTCGATGCAGGCCGAGCAGGCGATACACTCGATCTGCAGCCCTTGGCGGATATCGATGCCCGTCGGACAAACCTGCACACAGCGGTTGCAATCAATACAAGCACCCGCTTCAGGCGTTCCAACTTTGCCCCGCGGCTCGCCACGTTTAGCGTCGTAACCGATCACCAGCGAGTGGTCGTCGAGCAGCACCGATTGGAGCCGACCGTAAGGGCAAATCACGATGCACAGCTGTTCGCGAAACCAAGCGAAGTTAAAGTAGAGGATACTGGTAAAAACAAAGACAAAGACAAAGGCCGACCAGTGCTGGCCCGGAGCCTCACGCATCATCGTCCAGAGCTCGGGCAGCGATACATAGTAGGCGAGAAAAAGGTGAGCAATTAGCGCCGAGATGACGAAAAACACCAGCTGCTTGCCCCCTCGACGGATCAATTTTGAAGCCGTCCACGGCTGGGAATCGAGCTGCCTGCGCGCCACCGCATCACCCTCTAACCACCGTTCCACCCGTCGATAAACGTGCTCCAAAAAAACCGTCTGCGGACAGGCCCAACCACACCAGACCCGGCCCAGCAGTGAGGTGATAAAAAACAGCGAAAAACCCAGCCCAGTGATACCAAAAAACATCAGCCACGTATCCTGGAATGCCAGGGTAAAACCGAACAGATGGAAGCGTCGCTCAGCGACATCCAAAAACACCGCAGGGTGCCCGCCCACCGGTATCCACGGCAGCGCCAGATAAACCACGATCAGCAACCACCCTGACCAACGGCGCAGGCTTGTCCACCGCCCGTGAACATCCGCCGGGTGGAGGAACAGCCGCGAACCATCCTCACGGATGGTGGTCACGAAATCGCGATTGGGACGGGGAGCTGCTGGAATGGACATAACATTAAATACGAGCCGAAAACTTAGCGCGGCTACTTACACCCGCGCGCTGAACCGGAACCAGCACGCGGGCGTTTAAGCCAGCGGATAAACTCAAGGTGCTTGCTGATGACTAAGGACGAAGGCCACGACCTCCGACACTTTCTTGCCGCCCAGAACTGGGCCCCACGCTGGCATACCCTTCGCGGCGACCCCGTCAGTGACGGTTTTCAAAACATCCACCGGCTTATTACCGTGAATCCAAATATTATCCACAAGGCTAGGTCCGATGCCACCGGTGAGGGCGGCATTGTGGCAGCTGGCACAGGTGGACTGGAAGGTCGCCCGACCGGCCTCAACGAAAACCGGATTACGGCTCATCTTCCAAAGCGTAGCCTCGTCGAGGTTACTCGCCGAGGAGGCCAATTTCTCGGCTTCGATTCGTTGCATCTCGGCATCGACCAAGGACTCGTTGGTGGTACGACCAAAATGCTCGGTGGCCATCCAGTAAATGATCGCAAAGACGATACCGGCGTAGAGCGTCACCAGCCACCAATTGGGCAGGCGCCGGTCATATTCGGCGATGCCGTCAAAGACGTGTGCGCGGATCGGATCTTCGCCCGGTTCTTGGGCGGGCTTATTTGGATTCATCGGAAGAAACAGTACTTTCGGGTTCGAAGGGGAGGCGGGAAAAGCGGTCGATTTGCGCAGTCTTCATCCGGATGGCCCGGTAGAAGATCGTGGCGTAAATCGAACCGGCGGTGATAAAGGCAACCACGGGAAACACACAGACCCAGTTATCAAACAGAAGACGCTTAAACATGGTTCGGGCGGGTTTGGGTTACGGGGCAACCGGCAAGCGCGGGGCGATCGCCTCGTATTTGCCCAGTTTCTGCAGGTAGGCGATGAGTGCCACGATCTCGCGATCGGGGGCGACCAACGCACCGGCGGCTTTTAGATCGGTGGCAATGGCCTTTTCCTGCTCCGCAACCAAGGCCGAGAGTTCGCCCGTCTTATACTCCGGATAGGGCACGCCCAAGAGTCGTTGCGCGGCGAGTTTGGACGGCAGTGAGTCCACGTCAGTTTTCGCAGTGAATAACCACGGGTAATTGGGCATATTGGAGCCAGGGGAAACATCACGCGGATCCATCATGTGCCGGTAGTGCCAGAGATTCGGATACTTGTTGCCCACACGCGCCAGGTCGGGTCCGGTCCGCTTGGAGCCCCACTGGAATGGATAGTCATAGATCGACTCGCCCAGGCGGGAGTAATCCCCGTATCGCAGCACATCTGGAACCAAGGTGCGGATCATCTGCGAATGGCAGTTGTAGCAACCCTCGCGGATGTAAATGTCGCGGCCGGCGAGTTCGAGGGGAGTATAAGGAATCTGGCGGCGTCCCTCCACGTTACTAGCCCGGTTCACCAGCGTGGTGGGGATGATCTGAATCATACCCCCCGCGGCCACGGCCAGGAAGGTCAGGATCGTGAACGGCAGGGCGTTGAGCAGAAGGCGGTCATACCACGCGGCCCAACGGCTCACCCGGGTACGGAAGTGCACCCAAGCCAACAAGATGACCAGCGCGGTGCCGAACAAACCCGCGAGCTTAAGGAAATCGCCACCGAACATCCACGCGCAGGCAAACACTGTACCCAACACGGAGAAAGCCACCGGAGGATTAAGGATCATCGAGCCGAGACCGAGGCGTTCCTCGGCGGCGTGATTGGAAACGAAGACCTCTATGGTGCCGTTGACCGCCTTGGCGCCCCGCACCGTACGGTACACGTTATAGGCCAGCAGCAACCAGCCGAAGAGGTAGAGACCTCCACCGAGGACGCGGAACAACATCATCGGCCGAATGGCGTTCAGCGTGTCGAGGAAGTTGGGGTAGGCCAGCAAGGTACCGTTGTCGGTGGTGGCGTTGAGCATGAGGCCCTGGGTAATCCCCGAGGTCCACATGGCGGCGACATAAAGGAGAATGCCGAAGGTACCGACCCAAAAGTGGAGGTTGGCGAGGGAGACCGAATGCAAGGGCTTGTTCCAGAGGCGCGGGAGCAGCCAGTAGATCATACCGGCGGCCATGAAGCCGTTCCACCCCAGCGCGCCGGCATGGACGTGGCCGACGATCCAGTCGGTGTAATGGCCGAGCGCGTTGACCGACTTAATGGAGAGCAAAGGCCCCTCGAATGTGGCCATGCCGTAGAACGTGACGGCAGCGGCAAAAAACTTGAGCACCGGGTCGGTGCGAAGTTTGTGCCAGGCGCCGCGCAGGGTGAGCAGGCCGTTGAGCATGCCGCCCCATGACGGGGCCCAAAGCATGAGCGAAAACGACATACCGAGCGCCTGCAGCCAGCCGGGCAGCGCAGTGTTGAGGAGGTGATGCGGGCCGGCCCAAATGTAAACGAACACCAACGACCAGAAGTGAATAACCGAGAGGCGGTAGCTATAGACCGGACGTTCGGCCGCCTTCGGCACGAAATAATACATGATGCCCAGAATCGGGGTGGTCAGGAAGAACGCCACGGCGTTGTGCCCATACCACCACTGCACCAGGGCGTCCTGCACGCCGCCAAAAACCGGATACGAATGCAACAGGCTGGTCGGGATCGAAAGGTGATTAACGATGTAGAGCATCGCCACCGTGATGATCGTTCCGATGTAGAACCAGATCGCGACGTAAAGGGCCGGCTCTTGGCGGCGTGCGAGCGTCCAGAAAAAGTTAACCGCAAAGACCACCCAGATAAAGGCGACCGCGATGTTGATCGGCCAGATCAGCTCGGCGTACTCCTTGCCGCGCGAAAAGCCCAGCGGGAGGGTAATCGCCGCCGCGACGATGATGAGCTGCCAACCCCAGAAATGGAGCTGGGAAAGGAAGTTGCTCGCCAAGCGGGCCTTCACCAGGCGCTGGGTGGAATAGTACACGCCGGCGAACATCATATTACCGACGAAGGCAAAGATGACCGCGTTGGTGTGCAGCGGGCGCAGGCGCCCGAAGGTCAGCCACGGCAGGTCAAAATTGAGCCGCCAGTAATTGAGTTGGGTGGCGACGAACACGCCGACCAACATGCCCACCGCGCCCCAGAGGACGCAGGCGAGCAGGAATTGGCGGACGATGCCGTCGTTGTATTCGATGGTGATCTTACGGTCGGACATGGAGTGGAAAATCGAAAAGGTGTGCGGATAGCGGAGTGATGACCCTGGACGCCCTAGGCCGTTTGGCGGGCAGCACGCCGCTGGCAGGAAGTGCAGCTGCCATTTCCATGGCAAACATGATCGGGACCGTGATGGTGGGGCGCACTGGCAGTGATGGTTCCGGCGGCGACCACCGACCCGGCCAAGCGAGGGGTTTCATCGGCCAGTGGCAGCAGTGCTTCACTTTCCGGACTGGAAAAGCGCCGACGCGAATGTTCGCGTAGAAAAAAAAGCACAAAGGTAAAAACTAAACAGAGACTGACCGTGAGGGTGAGGGGAACGACGGACATAGGATTGAAGGAAATGGAAAGCTACCTGTTAGCGTGCGTAATCAAGGTGCAAAAAAGGATAAGTCGTAAGCTTACCGACGTTTTGCCCCACCCACTCCGCGCAAGTTGGCTAGGGCTGCGCATAAATTGCCGGACGCGGAACCAATGGCCAAAAGATGCGTAAGCATTGGCAACCTGTGCGATGCGGCCCAACTGCGATGTTGGCATACTTATGGCCATGAACGAGCGCAGCCTCCGCGCCCTCTTGGCCCACCGCCATACCCTCTTCCTGGGATGGGCGGCGCGACTGCGAGCGGCCCCCGTCAAGTCCCCTCTCGGACACCCGGACACCTTAGTGCATTTGATGGACCGAACCCTGGATCAGGTTTTTCAAGAATTGGCCAACCCCGCGTCCCCACGGCGACGACAACCGAAACTCTCGGCTGATTTTTGCCGCTGCGGGCACAATCCCATGGTCGCCTACTTCGCGACCGCGGCATTGGCCTTTCAAACGACACTCGCTCAGTGCGCCGACGAAACCCCGATCACCTGCGACGACGTAGAGGCGGTTAACCGCGCGCTCAATCGCATGGCGCGTAGAGAAATCGTGACCTTGTGTGGTCTCTGCCAACGCCACGATTCACATCCTCGCGCCGCCAGCGATGGTGAACCGTCCACCCCGCATCCCCAATCGTAAAACCGACCGATTCTTAAGGATGTAAGCCGGCTGCAGCCCGCGCGGCACTCAGACCGCCACGGCGTGAAGACGATCCCGGTAAGTCGTGGGGGCCTCACCGGCGACCTTACGAAACACCCGATTAAATTGGGACAGCGACTGGAATCCGGCCTCGAAGGCGGCCTCACTGATACGCTTATGCGGATTAAGCATCAGATTCTTGACCTTCTCAACCCGCACCCGGGCCAAGTATTCGGTAAAGGTCACGCCGGTAGCCTGCTTGAACATTTTACAGAAATAGAAAGCGCTCATGTTAACCGCCTTGGCCACATCACCGAGGGAAAGATCGTCGGCATGGCGCTCGGTAATAAACGCCCGCGCCCGATTAATCGAAGGAGCCTCGGCATTGGCCTCGCGGACGGACAACTGATTACTCAATGAGGCCAAGTGCTGCGCAAAAATCTCCAGCAAGCGCACGATCGCCTCGTACTGTTTCGAGGTCACCACTCGAGACTGAAAATACGCCTCTTCCAGCCGCTTTAAGTCCACTGCTGCGCCAAACTTAAGTATTTCCCGGGTTGTGCGGGCGAACTGCGCGGCCGTCGGTTTATGGAGCAAAACTTGTCCCGTCTGAAGGAAGGCTATGAGGTTTTCACCCACCCGCACCGGCACAGCCGAGTCGCACATACCGGCAAAACATTTGAGCGTTTTGGGCTCCAACCGGGCCTCTTCCTCCACCCGTTTCTGCAACATCAAGCAGGCCGAACAGCTCTGATTGCTCTTCGACATGAGCGCACAAAAGGGGTTTTCATTCGGGTCACCGCGATGGGTAAGATCAAAAGCCTCCACCGCGCGCAGCCGGAAGGGCAGGCCGGTGGTTTCCCGAAACGCCTGTTCGTAATCACGATAGATCTGTGAGCGCTTAAGCTGCTCAACGAGTACGCGACTGGCTTGGGCCGTTTGTTCGGTCGACATGGTTAGTAATTGTTATTGGTCGCGCGCTTTTTGCACAATAATTAACCTGCGGGTCAAGTACCCCATAGCTAATTTACACGGTTCGTAATAGCGCCTACACGTTGCGCTTAATGCCATGCGTAGGCCCCGGCGGACTGATTCGCCAAAAATAATTGCGTTAATCATTGGCTCCAAACGCACCTCGTTGGCCAAGGCCCTGTCCTTATGGGTCTCGCGTCGGCCCCCGTACGAATCCAACCAAGTCATGAAGCCCATAAGGCCCGCCCCCCTGCTCACCACCCCGCCCGTCCCTTTGGACGGACCGGTGCGTTGCCCCCTACCTCAATCCACATCCGCTCCCCGCGCCAACCCCGCCTCGCCAGCTCAACCCGTCGCCCCCTTTCCTGTGGATATCTATGCTGACGACGTTCGCATCTACCTGCGAGCTGAGCTGCCGGGGGTAACGCCCGCGACCCTCCAAATCCACCCCCACGCCGGCCACCTCACCGTCTTCGCCTGCGCCAAGGCCCTCCCTTCGGCAGGCCCCACTTCAGAGCATGTGTTCGGCCGCCTGATCGCGCTGCCCGACTGCGAGACATCCGCCACCCTAATTAGTACGGACTACGCCCTCGGCATCCTCACCCTGGTCTTATCCTGCGCTAAAGACCCCGAACTCCGCCCGATAGCCATCCCTGTCAACTAACGCCTTCTGCTCATGCTCCCGCTCCTGCCTCTTCTCGCCCACACCTCCTATACACCACCGCCGGAGGATGAGCACCCGTCACGCAAGCCGGTCTTCCGCATGGTCGAAACGGAAGCCGCCTACACCCTTACGGTGCAACTGCCTGGGGTAGATAAACCCGGAATGGAGCTGGTCGCTAAAAACGGCGTGCTGACCATCATCGGCCGCCGTGAATGGCACAAACCGGCGGCGTGGGCACTTGTTCATCGCGAAAGCACCGATGCCAATTTCGCCCTGAAGTTCACCTATGACACTCGCATTGAGGCCGACAAAATCCAGGCACTCCTTGCTGATGGAGTTCTCACGGTCACCCTGCCCAAGTCCCCAAACCTCCAACCCAAGCAGATCCCGGTTGGCTAACCAGACTGCTGTGGTGAAGAGCGGGGAGCCGCAGGAGCGATGTGCCCTCCAGGGCGCTCAACGCGCAAGCGCCACGCGTATCCAGCGCTCGGTTAGGCGACTGGCCCGCCGAGGCAAGCAACGGCAGCAGTCACCGGCACGCCTCCGTCCAATCCACCCCAAAAGCGCTTACATGCTGGAATAAAAGGCGTTAATCTTATCCGCAACGTCACGAAAGCCGATGTCCTCGCTGTAAAGGATCTTATATTCGGTGATGGCCTCGGTTTTCTTGCCCATGTTTTCGTAGCACGCCGCCAATTCGTAAATCACGTCCTTTTTCAAGTCGTCCATGCTCGCCAGTTCCGCTTTGGCGGTTTGGAACTGGGCGATTGCCAGATCGAACATTTTACGGGCCTTGAGCGCCTTGCCCATGCCCGTGATCGCCTGAATGCGGACCTTGGGATTTTTCTGCGCCTGTTGATAGTTGGCGATCGCGTTCTGATAGTCGCCGGACTCGAAGTAGAGATTGGCGAGTGTGAAGCGTGCGCCGTAATCGTTCGGGTAGCGCTCAACAAAGCTCTTGGCCTCCAGCAACTGGGTTTCGGCGTACTCACGCTTAGCCTTGGCCAGTGACTCAACCAAAACCGCGTCACTCGGAGACAGCGCCACTTGCGCTTCCACCTCTTTGATCCGGTTAGCCAAAAGAGTGTTCTGCAAATCCGACTCTTGCTTGGCGAGCGTGGTATCGGCTGCACCCGCAGGAAGCGCGCGCGCCTTACGGATGTACTCGATGGCCGCCTCGAGCTTGTTGAGCTTTTTGTACCCCTCAACAACGCTGCGATAGTGATTGAGATTATCCGGCTGCGCTTGAAGGCGAACAAGGGCCTCATCGATGAGTTTTTGGGTCATCTCGTCGGAGGTCATGATCTTCGCAGCCTGCTCAAGCATGGTCGATTGCGCCTCATCCTTAAGCTTGTCGCGGAACGACCCTTTCTCCTCCCAGTTGCCCTTTTCGGTGGTTTGGGCGATGGCGGCCTTGCGCATGAGCGCGAGAGCATCGCCGTCTTGAGGCTTGAGTTTGAGCAATTCGTCGGCCGCGCGCAGGGCGTCCTTCGGACGCTTGGCGGCGTAACAGGCCTCGCCGAATTGCAAAAGCGCCTCGCGATCGCTCGGATTGAGTTCGTGGATCGACTCCCAGGCAAACACGACCGTCTCGGGCCAATCGAACGCTTGGGCCGCCTCGGCGAGGAGTTTGAGTGCCGGCACGCTCGCGGGGTCGGCGGCGAGCATCTTCTCGGCATTTTCCAACAGCTTGGCCGGATCCTTCTTGCCGCCGCCAAACAGGAAACCGGCGTTGGTCACCGAGCCAAACGCCTTGGCGAAAAGTTTGGTTTTACCGCCGAGTTGGCGCAACTGGGCAACGCGCTGTAACCGCCTCACGGCCAAGCAGCTGGGGGCGATTTTCAAAACCTGGGCGGTCACCTCCAACACGTACTCAAGATTGCCTCGCTGGAGGGCGATTTGCGAATTTTCGATCTGCTTCTGAACGCGGGGATCGAGCGATAAAACGGTAACTTCAGGCATAGGGGATAAACGAAAAACAACGCCCCCCCGCAGCAGGGGTCAACGCTAGATTGGCGAAGTTAAAGCACGTCCAGATCCGTGGCTGCAGCTCCAGCCAAGCGCGCCAGTCCGGCCTCAACCACCACCGCCGAAGGGCCTTCGACCAACAAGCGCAACTTGGCCTCGGTCCCCGAGAACCGCACCAGGACGCGTCCTTGCGAACCCAACTCAGCCTCCACCGCGGCCATCTCGGCGACCAAGGCCACGCAGGCCGCGAGCTCGCGTTTCGCCCGAATCTTGAGATTGCGCGTGCCTTGAGGGAATTTCTTCAGCACTCGGCGCAACTCCGAAAGCGGGCGCCCCGTGGCCAGCATCACCTCGATGACTTTGAGCGCCGCAACCAGTCCGTCGCCGGTCGGCGAGACCTCTGCGCAGATGACATGCCCGCTCGATTCACCACCCAACAGAGCCCCCTCGGCCTGCATGCTCTCACTCACATAGCGGTCGCCCACTGCCGAGCGCACCACCCGGCCACCGGCGGCCGCAATCGCCGCATCAACTCCAAGGTTGCTCTGCACGGTCACCACCAGGGTGGAGGCGGCCAGGCGGCCTTGGCCGAGCGCGTGCAGGGCAAGCAGTGTGAGCACTTCGTCGCCTTCAATCACCGAGCCGGTCTCATCGCACAACACACAGCGATCACCGTCGCCGTCGTGAGCGATCCCCAGTCGAGCCCCCGTGGAACGTACCTGCGCAGCCAACCCCTCGGGATGTTCACTGCCCACCCCCGCGTTGATATTAAGCCCGTCAGGGGCGTCACCCAGACCGATCACCTCGGCCCCCAGCGCTCGCAGGACCTCCGGGCTGGTCGCGGCGGTCGCGCCATTGGCCGTATCGAGGACGATGCGCCACCCCACCAGTGCATTGGACGGAAGCAACGCCTGGGCTGCGCCAATGTAATCCGCCCGCCCATCGATTTGAGGAAACTCCGACCGCACCAGGCTAGCACTAGCCGGCAGCAGCGCCTCCAATTGCAACTCGTCGGCGTCGGTCAGTTTGATGCCCGTGCCGAGGAAAAACTTGATGCCGTTGTCGGCCGCCGGATTGTGCGAAGCCGTGATCACCACCCCGAGCACGGCGTCACCCAAGCGCACCGCCCGTGCGACCGCCGGGGTGGGCACGACCCCGAGCGACACCGGCTCCAGCCCGGCTGCCGCCAGACCGTTCGCCACGGCCTGCGCCAACGAAGCGCCCGAGCCGCGGGTGTCGCGGCCGATGAGCACGCGGCCAGTGCCGCCCACCCAGCGCCCCGCAGCCTCGCCCAAGCGGGCCGCGAACGCTTCGTTCACTACCGGTCCGCCATAAGGTCCACGCACGCCATCGGTGCCAAAATAGTTACGTTTCATTTTTTAAAAAATTCCCGCGTCGCCGCGATCTTGGCCCGCACGGCACCACCAAGCAGCAACTCCCGGGCGAGCCCTGTGCCGTCGTCTACCGAGGGCGTACGCCCTAGGATCCACAGTGCCGTCGCCGTGTTCAGCACGATGGTATCAACCAAGCCCGCGGGAGCGCGCCCGGCGAGCACCGCGTCGACGATTGCCAGGTTGGTCGGCAGATCCCCACCCGCCAGATCGGTAAACGGCGTGGCACTAAAACCGTGATCGGCCGCGTTCCAGTATCCGTCCACGTGCCGCAACCGCCCGAAGCCGCGCACCCGGTTGCGGGTCGCCGTGGTAAGTTCATCAATACCGCTGCCCGGCTCAATAATCCCATGCGCAGCCAGTCCCGCCTGCGTGCCCAACAA
>CAMBUJ010000033.1 GCA_945871005.1 Opitutus sp. GAS368
GAGCGACGCTGAGCTTCTTCCAGGTAGCCCAATCGTTTTCGGCGCAGCCGTCTTCGATGGAGTCGATCGGGTACTTGGAGCAGAGCTCCTCGTAGTAGGAGACGAACTCGGCACCGGTGAAGATGCGGCCGTCGGACTTCTTGAAGACATACTTGCCGGTCTTCTTGTCATAGAACTCGGAGGCGGCGACATCGAGGGCGAGAGTGATGTCCTTGCCGAGCTTGTAGCCGGAGGCTTTGACCGCCTCGGCGATGGCGTCGAGGGCGTCGGTGGTGGAGGCGAGCTTGGGGGCGAAACCGCCCTCGTCACCGACAGCGGTGGCGAGACCCTTGGCCTTGAGGACCTTCTTGAGGTTATGGAACACCTCGGCGCCGGCGCGCAGGGCTTCGGAGAAAGTGTCGAAGTTGATCGGGCGGATCATGAACTCCTGGAAGTCGATCGGAGCGTCGGAATGGGCGCCACCGTTCATGATGTTCATCATGGGAACGGGCAGAACCTTGGCGTTCGGGCCGCCGATGTACTTATAGAGGGGTTGGCCGAGGGCGTTAGCGGCGGCGTGGGCGGTGGCGAGCGAGACGCCGAGGATGGCGTTGGCGCCGAGCTTCGACTTGTTCTTGGTGCCATCGAGCTTGATCATGGCGTGGTCGATGCCGACCTGGTCGAGCGCATCAAAACCGATCAAGGACGGGGCGATGATGCCCTTGACGTTACCAACGGCGGCGAGAACGCCCTTGCCGAGGAAGCGGGTCTTGCCGTTGACGCCCTTGGGCAGGGACTTGGCCGTGACGTCGCTGTCGCGCAGTTCATGGGCCTCGTGTTCACCGGTGGAAGCACCCGAGGGGACGGCGGCGCGGCCGACGACACCGGAGGCGAGCTTGACGTCCACCTCGATGGTGGGGTTACCCCGGGAATCGATGATCTCGCGGGCGGTGATGGCACTGATCGTGGTATTGCTCATAGTTTGGAAGGGAAAGGCACACTCAAGCGTTCCGCTCGTTTGAGGGAAGCCGAAACGCTGCGCATGTGTTGGTTATCACTGCGCGCAGGTGGATTTGGCGGGGTTCTGGTGCCACCGCCGCGGCTTGGCGACGGATTTTTACCGGTCCGATCGCGTTGTTTTGCGCCTCAGCGGGCGGCTTCCTCACCGGCGACCGCGTCCGGCTTGCTGGTATCAATGTGAAAGGGCGCCAGCCAACTCACCAGCAGGGAGGGAATCGTGGCGAACATGATGGCGATGAAAAACCACTTGTAGCCGAGGGCTTGTTCCAGCGCGCCGCTGACCATGCCGGTCGTCATCATGCACATCGCCATAAAGCCGGTGGAAATCGCGTAGTGCGCCGTCCGGTATTTCCCCGGGGCCACCTGCTGCATCATGTAAAGCATCAGCGCGATCGACCCGATCCCATAGCCTAGTTTCTCAATCACCACGGCGGTGGTGATCAGGGTAACGTCCGTAGGCAGGCAGTAACTGAGGTAAACAAAGGTGAGATGCGGGACGTTGAGCATCAGGCAAAAAAAGACGATGGTGCGCTTGAGACCGAAGCGGGAGGCGATCCAACCGCCGATCAACGCGCCGACAATAAACGACACCGAGCCGAAGGTGCCGTTGATGTAACCCACCTCCATGTTGCCCAAGCCGAGTCCGCCGGCCTCACGCCGATCGAGCAGGAACAGCGGGCTGAGTTTGTCCAACAGGCCCTCGCCGAGCCGGTAAAACAGGATGAAGGCGAGCATCATAACGATGCCCTTTTTTTGAAAGTAGCTGGTGAACACGTCGACAAACGAGGAGGCCACATCCTTGAACCCAACCGAACCCGCGGGCCGGGCGGCGGCGCTGCCGGCGGGCAGGTTGAAGCGGTGCCAGACGCCCATCACCAACATGATCACGGCCAGCAGGCTCATCACCACCACCCAGGACTTCGTCCAGCTATAGCCGAGGCCATGCTCGGCGGAATGGAGATAGCCGGTGAAGGACACCAGCAGACCGGAGGCGAAGATGCGCCCGGCATTCCAGCACATGCCCTGCAGTCCGACGTAGCGGGCCTGCTGGGCGCTGGTCATGGCGTTGATATAGACCCCGTCAGAGGCGATGTCGTTGGTCGCGGACAAAAAGCCGATTACCCAAAACAGCGCCAAAGTGATGGGCAAAAAGCCCGGCAGCGGCAGCGCTAACGCCACGCAACCCAGCCCAGCCGCCATGGCGATTTGGCTGAAAACGACAAAAAACTTCTTGGTTTTGAACAGGTCCACCAGCGGCGACCACAGGGGCTTGATCACCCAAGGCAGGTACATTGAGCCGGTATAAAGGGCAACGTCGGTATTACTGAGCCCCAGGTTTTTATACATGATCGCGGCGACCACCGAGACGGTGATCATCGGCACGCCCATGGCAAAGTAGAGGGTAGGCATCCAGAAGATCGGATGCCGGGGAGTCAGCTGCGGGGAGGCGGGGGAAGACATGAAAGGGAGGAGCGGGGATGGCGTGGTGGCGATTTATTCACCACGAAGGAAACCCGAAGCGCACTCCTTAAAAGTGACGCTTTTACGTGGCGGGCAGGATTGCATCCCGACCGGAGAACTGTCGTCCTTGGCCACAGTAATACGAGCCCCACCCCGACTCCTGTCACTGCCGTTCAACACCCCTTCGTTCCGGCCCCCCTCCCCTACGGGCCGCCGTCCGCACCGTCCGAGCTTGTATTCATACTTTGGCTAAACACTGCGCGACCCCGCGCCACCACGCTTTTCGTTTCGCTCCCCACCCCGCCCGATTCTCCACCCCGCCCCGGCAACCCGATCGCGTTTACCCATGAGCCTACCCACCCGCACCCTCGCCACCCACGACGCCCTCACCCAGCAAACCGTCGGCGATCCCCAGGGCCTGCACTTCCGTTTTCTGCCCGACGGACACCTGCACTCGGTGCGCTCCGGCGACCACTTTTTGGTCAACCTCACCTTCGGCTGCCCGCTGGCCGGCTCGCTGCACCGGCTGATCGTCGAACTGACCGTGGCCAACCAACGCCGCGTCGTCACCTTGATCGGCCCGGGCTCGACCGCAGCCTTCGCCGCCAACGCCACCCATGCCCGCTGGCAACACACCGAAGCCGGCGTCGGCCTCTCCGCAACCCTCGCGCTCGCTTCGGCAGATAACCGCTGGGATCTCTCCGTGGCGCTGACCAACTCCACCGGCGCCGCCGTCACCTGGCGGGCCTTTCACGGGCTCGACGTCGGGCTAGCCCATCCAGGCGGAGCCCGTAACAACGAGGCCTACACCAGCCAATACATCGACCACCGCGCGCTCCACCACCCGCGCTTCGGCGCAGTCCTCGCCACCCGTCAAAACATGGCGGTGGATGGCCGCCACCCCGTCCTCATCCAAGCCTGCGTACAGGGCTGCGATGCGTTCGCCACCGACGCCCGCGATGTCTTCGGCGCCGCCCTCAGTCGCCCCTCACTGCCGCTGTGCCTCGCCGAACCCGCCGTGCCCCTGCCCGGAGTGCGCCAAGTGGAGTCCTCCTACATCGCCTTGCTCAGCCGCCCGCTGACCACGGTCGCCGGCGCCAGCAGCGAGTGCCGCTTTACCGCCATTTTGATTAACGACCACCCAACGCCGACCTCCGCTGCGGATCTTTCTTGGGTTGAAAACCTGCCAGCACCCGCCGTCGTCGACCTCGCCCAATCATTCGCCGCACCCGTCGCCTGCCTGTTCCGCGAGCCCGCGATCATCCACGGTGCCGACCTCGGCGAGACCGAATTGCGCGCGCTCATTCCCGGCACCTGGGAGGTGATCGAGCGCAGCCCGGACGGCGCGCTCTGGTCGTTTTTCACCGGCGGCGACGGTCGCCATGTTGTGACCCGCGCCAAGGAGGCCGCCAGTGCCCGCCCCCACGCCAACATCCTGCGCAGCGGCGGCGGCGATTACCCCGACGCGTCCCAGTTAACCACCACCACCTACATGGCGGGGGTCTTTAACGGCCTGCTCAGCAGCGGCCACTGCTCCTTCCACCGCCTGCTCAGCTTCCCCCGCGAATACTGCGGGCTCATGTCCTCCATCGGCCAACGCGTCTGGATCCGCTACGGAGACGCGTGGAAACTGCTCGGTGTGCCGTCCTGCTTTGAGATGTCGCTCATGCAGACACGCTGGATTTACCGGCTCAGCGACCGCACCGTCACGGTCACCGTGAGCGTCGATGCCGTCGCCAGCTTGGCACGGACCACGGTCGCGGTCACCGCCGGTGCCCCCGCCGAATTCCTCATCACTCACGGGCTGATCGGCGGCAGCGGCGAATATGACGAGCCCGCCACGCTCGAAATCGATACCGCCAGCGCCTCGGCTAAAGTCAGCGCCAACCCCGAGGGCCTCTACCGCAAGGCTGACTCGTCAGCCCACTTCGTTTTAAAAGCCACCGACGCAGCCGCGATCCAGCGCTTCGGCGGCGCCGAGTTGGTCCCCGGCGGCGCGCCCCAACACGCGATGCTCATCGTGCACACCTGGGCGGTGGCGGCCGTCACCCTTGAGATCGTCGGCCACACCGCCCTGCCCTTCGCCCCGGTGGCCCCCCGCACCTGGCAAGACGACGCCCGCGCGCTTTCCCTCACCAGTGCGCAACCGGAGATTCAACGCCTCAACCACATCCTGCCGTGGTTCGTCCACAACGGCATAATCCACCTCACCGTGCCCCACGGCTTGGAGCAGTACAACGGTGGAGCCTGGGGCACGCGCGATGTGACCCAAGGCTCGATCGAACTGCTGCTCTCGCTCGGCCGGTTCTCGGCGTGCCGTGACATCCTGCTGCTCACCTACCGTCACCAGTTTAAGGATGCGCACCACTGGCCGCAGTGGTTCATGACCGATCCGTTCGGCTTCATTCAAACCCAGCACTGCCACGGAGACATTCCGCTCTGGCCGCTCAAGGCGCTCTGCGACTACCTCGAAGCCACCTCGGACTTCACGATTCTGGACGCTCCGGTGGCCTGGACGGTGCCCGGCAGCGCCACCACCACCGCGGAAACCTCGACGCTGTTCGAGCACATGGCCGCCAACCTCGCCTGGCTGCGCGCGAACTGCGTGCCCGGCACCGCGCTGCAGCGCTACGGCGACGGCGACTGGAACGACTCGCTGCAGCCCGCCAAACCGGAATTCCGCGACCGTCTGGTCAGCTCCTGGACGGTGGCGCTGTGTTATCAAGTACTGCGGCGCCTCGAGGAACTCAGCCGGCGCAGCGGCCGTGAATTCCCGCAACTGGCCGGCTTCGCCGACGCGGTTTCGGCCGATTTCCACCGCCTGTTAATCGTCAACGGCACGATTTGCGGCTTCTTCTTGTTCGACGAGCACTCGGCGAGCGCCGGCCAGCCCTTGCTCCACCCGGAGGACCGGCTCACCGGGATTCATTACAGCTTGCTGCCGATGACCCGCTCGATGCTCGGCGGCCTGCTCACGCCGGCCGAGATGGAGCACCACCTCGGCCTGATCAACGCGCACCTGCTGGCCGCCGACGGTGCCCGCCTGATGGATCGCCCCCCGGCCTACCGCGGCGGGGTTTCGGAGATCTTTCAACGCGCCGAACTCGCCTCCTGTTTTTCCCGCGAGATCGGCATTTTCTACACCCACGCCCACCTGCGCTACATCGAGGCGATGGCCCGCCTCGGTCACGCCGACGCCATGCTGGCCGGCTTCGGACAGGCCAACCCGGTTGACCTCAAAAAATCCGTCCCCCACGCGCTGCCGCGCCAGGCCAACGCGTATTTCTCCAGCTCCGACGCCGCCGTGGCCACCCGCTACGAAGCCGCCGAGCGCTACGACGAGATCAAGGCCGGCAAGGTGGCCGTCGATGGCGGCTGGCGCATTTACTCCAGCGGCCCGGGTATCTTCCTCAACCTGGTCATCACCCGCATGCTCGGCCTGCGCACCCACTACACCCAGTTGATCCTCGATCCCGTCCTGCCGCGTTCGCTCGATGGGCTCACCGCCACCGTGCCCTGGGAAAACCACACCCTGACGGTGAGTTTTAACGTCAAAGCCGGCACGCACACCCCGCGTGCCATCAGCCTCAACGGCACCGCGCTCCAAGCCAGCGGGCTGTCCGAAAATCCCTACCGCACCGGAGGGTGGCTGCTGGATGTGGCCGCCTTCCGGAAGCTGCTCGTGGCCGGCACCAACACGCTGGAAATCCACCTGTAAGCTCCTGCCGGCATAAGGGCTAGATTCCACGGCGGAGCGCCGAGCTGGAGCTCGGCGCTCCGCTCGCGCGCACCAAGCGCGCACTTTCGCTTTGCGCCTTCGCCTGATTGCGCGAGCCTGAGCCTCTTCGCGCATGGACAACCACCACTCTTCCTTCGACCGCACCGCCTCCCGTGACAGCGTCCCGTCCATCGACTTCCGCGCGGCCCTCAACGACGAGCAGTTCGCCGCCGTCACCGCCGAACCCGGCCCCCTGCTGATTCTCGCCGGCGCCGGCTCGGGCAAGACCCGCACCCTCACCTACCGCGTCGCCTACCTGCTCTCCCAGGGCGTGCGCCCCTCGGAAATCCTCCTACTCACCTTCACCAACAAGGCCGCCAAGGAAATGCTCCACCGCGTCCACGACCTCACCGGGGTCGAGCCGGGCCGGTTCTGGGGAGGCACCTTCCACTCGATCGGCAACCGCGCCCTGCGCATCTACGGCGAGGCGATCGGACTGCCGAAAAACTTCACCATCCTCGACGCCGACGAGTCGGAATCGATGCTCAAGCAGGTGGTCGAAACCGAGAACCGGCTGTTTTTTAAAGATAAGACCAATCCCAAGCCCGGCCCGCTGTTCAACGTCCTCTCGCTGGCCCGCAACACCCAGCGCACCCTCGCCGACACCGTCGAGCGCTACTTCCCGCAGTATGCGGAGATCAAACACATGCTGCCGCCCTTCGCCTCCGCCTACGCGGAAAAGAAGCGGGCCCAGTCTGTCCTCGATTACGACGACCTGCTCGAACTCTGGTTGGAACTGTTAAAAAAAGCCCCCGACGTGGCCGCCTATTTCGCCCAGCGCTTCCGCCACGTGCTTGTCGACGAGTACCAGGACACCAACACGATTCAGTCGCAGATCATCGACGCGCTCGCCCCGCACCACCGCGTCATGGCGGTGGGCGACGACGCCCAATGCATCTACTCGTGGCGCGGCGCCGATTTCGAAAACATCATGACCTTTGAGGATCGCCACCCCGGCACGGCGATCCACCGCATCGAAACCAATTACCGCTCCACCCCGCAAATCCTTCAGCTCGCCAACGGCGTACTCGAAGCCCAGCCCAAGGGACGCCACTTCGACAAGGAGCTGCGCGCCTGCCGCAAAAACGGCCAAAAGCCCCTCATCGTCCAAGCGATCGATGACCGCGAGCAGGCCGACTTTATCCTCAAGCGGATCCGCTCGTTGATTAACGACGACGGCGTTTCCCCGGGCGAGATCGCCATCCTTTACCGCTCGCATTTCCACGCGCTGGAAATCCAGTTGGCGTTTTCCCGAGCTGGCGTCCCCTACCAGATCACCAGCGGGGTAAAATTCTTCGAGCGCCAGCACGTGCGCGACCTGATCGCGTTTGTTCAATTCGTGGTCAACCCGCGCAACGAATCCGCCTGGAACCGCATCGCCATCCTGTTGCCAAAAATCGGCGACAAGGGCGCGCAAAAAATCCACGCCGCCGCGCTCGACCACGCCAAACTGATGCAGCGCGACTTCATCGACGCGCTCGCCACCGATGACGTGAAGAGCAAGGTCGCCAAGGACGCCAAGGACGAGTGGGCCAGCTTCTGCGCCTCGCTCAAACAAATCTCCGAAGCCATGCGCTGCGGCAAACCCGAGGCGGTCGTGTCCACCGCGATCGACGGCTGGTATGGCGACTACATGAAGGGCGAATACGCCGACTACACCGACCGCTTGGAGGAGTTAAAGGCTCTGATCGGTTTCGCCAGCCGCTTCGACGATCTGGCCGAGATGCTTTCGCAGGTCGCGCTGATGAACGGCGAAACCAGCGAGCGCCACGTCGATGTGCCGCCCGACTCGGTCAAGCTGACCACGGTGCACCAGTCGAAGGGCCTGGAGTTCGACGTGGTCTTTGTGATCGGGGTGGCCGACGGCATGTTCCCAGGCCGCCGCTCGATTGAGGCCGACGACGTCGAGGAAGAGCGCCGGCTGTTTTACGTCGCGGTGACGCGGGCCAAAAACGAACTCTATATTTGTTACCCGAAGGTGGCGACGCGGGCCGGCCCGGGCGGGATGATGCTCACCCCGAGCCGCTTCATCACCGAGCTCTCCCCAGACCTTTACGAACCGCTGCGGTTCAAACGCCAGTTCGGCTGGTGAGCGACGGGCAGGATGGCGACTCTTGATCCCTTAGTGCTCTCGGGTGATGCCCGGACAGTGGCTTTTGGAGGCCGGAGGCAACCCACTCAACGCCCGAGGCGGGTTATTGTAAGACTACTATGTCTTTGCAGAACTCGCCCGCTCGGCCAAGGGGTCAATTGGAGACTCGTTTGATGCCTAGACTCGAATATTTGAAGTTGAGTAGTAGCGCAGTCTTCAGCCCCGTAATTTTCAGGTAGCCAATCATCTGCGAAAGATGGGTGTCGTTGAAAGCGGCCACGATTTTGGGGTCCACGATTACAAGCCCCTCGACTATCAGATCAGGGATGAGTGTGCCAATGAGGTGTCCCTCGTAGTAAACCTTAAACGGTTGTTGGCTCTCGGAGCGTAGGCCTTGCTTGGTGAGTTCAATAACTAGAGCCCGCTCGTAAAGCTTCTCGTCGAGTCCGGGCTTGAGAGCGAAGAGTACCTTGTGTGCGGCCCCAATTATTTTCTCGGTAAGTTCGTTTAGTTCCATAGCCAAGATTTGACCATTAATTGTATCGAATAGACGGGATGTAGAAAAAAGTCCCCAACCTGTGCATTCGATGCACGCCGTGGTTAACCTCCGATCCTTTAACCACAGATTGCACGGATTGCATGGATTCCGATCCGCTGAAGAGGCGGTTAACCTCAGGGCGCGCTTTTTTAGCATGGTTCCACTCCGTGCAGTCCGTGCACTCCGTGGTTAACCGTGCTGTCAGGGCCGGCGGGGGCGGGATGCAACAGGTCGAGCACGTCACACAATTCGTTGATTAAAAGATTCTTAATAGCGCGTTCGGCCAGCTCGGTGTCGGACCAGCGGGCGATAAAGGTGGCGACGGGATCGGGGGACGATGCCACTCCCATTGCCCGGCGGAAGCCAAACTTGACGCGGGGGGCGCTTCTCAACCATTGGTTTGGCCGTGGTATTTTTCGGCAAAATCATCGCCCTGCTGCTGCTGGCCTTCTGGCTGCCGGCGACGTTGCATTGCGATTTGGAGGCGGCCGCCCTGCTGCAGGACTGCGCCCAAACAGATTCCTGCTGCCAAGACAGCCACGAGCCTTGCGCCGACCCGACGTGCCGGGACTTCACCGCGACCAGCACCCACCCCAGCCTCGCGCCCTCGCTCTATACTGAGCCTCATTGGGTGAACGCGTTGACCGTGCTGCTACCGCAGCTCGCATTAACAGTTACCCAGCCCCCCGGCGCCTGCTGGCACCACGGGGACACCCCGGCGATCCAGTCCATCGCCCGTACTTGGTCGTTTGTCCGGCGCAGTGCCTTGCCGGCGCGCGACCCCGCTTCAGTCGCTTAACCCGTTCCTGCGCGAACGGGTTTAGTTCCTCGCCGTGCCTTCACTGGCCACGGCTTTGTGTCGATCTGCAGCGACTACTGAACCGCATTAACTTCCTTTATCATGCCCCTGACTCGTCCCCGCCGTCCGCATTTGGTGTTTTTCACCAGCGCGGCGCTTATTTTCACCACCCTTAGCCTGGGCCAAACCCCGGCCACACCGACCACCCCGTCCTCCAGCCCGCTCACCTTGCCCGCCGCACTGGCGCGCGCAAGTGAGGGCAACGCCCGCCTCGCCGCCTTGGACGCCACCTTGTCCGCCAGCGAGGGCCTGCTCGAACAGGCCGGCCAACGCCCCGCCCCCACCCTGGGCCTGAGCAGCGAGGACCTCCTCGGCAGCGGAGACTTCGCCGGAACTCGGCGCGCCCAAACTACCCTCGAAGTCAGCCAAGCACTGGAACGCGGCGGCAAACGCGCCAAGCGTCTCACGCTGGCCGGGCACGAACGCACCTTGGCCGCCGCCGAGTTTCAGGTGCAACGCAACGAGGTTCTCGCCGCCACCGCCCTCGCCTACACCGCCGCCCTCGCCGCCGAGCAACGCCTGGCCCTCGCCGCCGCCACCCGCGACCAGGCCGGCGAACTGCTCGCGTCGTTAACCACCCGGGTGCAGGCCGGCCAGGCCTCGCCGAGTGAAACCGCCCGGGCACGCATCGCCTGCATCGCCAGCCAAGCGGATTTCGCGCGGGCCCAAGCCGCCGTCGCCACCACCCGCGCCTCGCTGGCCTCGCTCTGGGGCGGCACCCGCGCCGAATTCCCCGCGCTGGTGGGCGAGCTGCAGATTCCCGCCAGCCTGCCCGACGCCGCCTCCGGTCTAGCCGCACTCACCCAAAACCCGCGACTCTCCGTGCAGCAGGCGCGCATCGCCAGCCAGCGCGCCACCGTGGCCGTGGCCAAGGCCCAAACCGCCAGCGACGTGACCGTAAGCGCGGGCCTGCGTCATTATCAGGAGGACGGCGCCGGCGCCCTCGTGCTCGGGTTTTCAATGCCCTTGCCCATGCGCCAGTACAACCAGGGTAACATCCGGGCCGCCCGCGCCACCTTGACCGGTGCCGAACAGACTCTGGTCGCCCTAGAAACCGAGCTGCGTGCCGAACACGCGGCCGCCTGGCTGGAGCTCACCACCGCCCACGCCACCGTCCTGGCGCTGCGTCACGAGGCCCAGCCCGCTACCGAGGCCGCCCTCGCCCTCGTCCGCCGTGGCTACGCTCAGGGCGAAACCCCGTTAACCGAGGTCTTCGACGCCCAACGCACCCACACCGCCCTACGCCGCGAACTGCTCGATGCCGAGTGGGCCTACGCCAACGCCCTCGTCCGCCTCGAAGCCCTCACCGATCCGTCCTTCACGCTCACCTCCCAGATCCTTTCTTCCCGATGAAATCCCCCGCGCTCACCGCCTCGCTCCGTTTACTCTTAACGCTCCTCGCGATTCCCGTGCTCGTCGCCGCCCCCGGGGATCGCCGCGCCAACACCATCGTCCTCGATGAGACCGGGGTTAAAAACCTCCGTATCCAAACCGTGCAGGTCGAGCCGGGTGATTTCCCGCAAACCATCTTCGCCTTGGGCCGTATCGAGACTTTGCCGGGCAAACGCGCGGTGGTCAGCAGCCGCATCGCCGGTCGCGTGAGCGAACTGCTCCTCCATCACGACCACCCGGTGCAACAAGGTGAAAACGCACTCGTGGTCGAAAGCCGCCAGATGGGCGATCCGCCGCCCGCCATCACCCTCAAAGCCCCGATCAGCGGGATCGTCAGCGCCATCCATGTTGTCTTGGGCGAGCCCGTCGATCCCGACAAGGCCTTGGCGGAAATTGTCGACCTGTCCGAGGTCTATGCGCTTGCCCGCGTGCCCGACCACCTCGCCAGCCGTCTCAAGGTGGGGCAACGCGCGCAAATCACCGTGAACGCCGCCGCCGGGGAAAGTTACACGGCCGAACTGCACCATATCGGGGCCACCGCCGACGCCGCCAACGGCACGGTTGAGGCGGCATTTATGGTCGCCAACCCGGCGCTCAAACTACGCCCGGGCATGCGCGCGGAATTCTCCATCGTCACCGCGCTACGCACCGACGTCACCAGCGTGCCGCGCAGCGCGATCCAGGGCACGCCCTCGAACCGCTTCGTTTACGTGAAGGACTTCGACCTCGACCATGCCTTCGTCAAAACCCCGGTGGTCACCGGCGAAAGCACCGATCGCGTCGTTGAAATCATCAGCGGACTGCTGCCCGCCGACGAAGTGGTCATCCAGGGCGCGTACTCGCTGGCCTTCGCTGGCGGCGGCACCATCTCACTCAAGGAGGCGCTCGATGCCGCCCACGGCCACGAGCACAACGCCGATGGCTCCGAGATCACCGCGGCCTCCCGCGCCGCCAAGGCCGCCAGCGCTGCAGCCCACGGCCACGCCCACGATGGCCCCGGGCACAACGACAGCACGCTTTGGAAAATCCTCACCGGGCTGTTTTTCGTGGCGTTTGTGGTGACCCTCTTCGCCAAAAAATCCGCCGCACGCACTCCGGGAGTTTAACGTCACCGACCATGCTCAATCGCCTCATCCAGTGGTCGCTCGCCCACCGGGCCATCGTGCTGGGCCTCGCGCTCCTCGTGCTCGTGCTGGGGCTGCAATCCAGCCTGACGCTCCCGGTCGAGGTGCTGCCCGACCTGACCAAACCGACCGTCATCATCCTCACGGAAGCGCCCGGCCTGGCTCCAGAGGAAGTTGAAACCCGCGTGACCCAGCCGCTCGAAAGCGCCCTGCTTGGCGTATCCGGCCTCACCCGACTGCGTTCCAACTCCGACGTCTCGCTCTCGCTCGTTTACGCCGAATTCGGCTGGGACACCGACATCTACAAGGCGCGCATGCTGGTGCAGGAACGCCTGCTCGCCGCACGCGAACAACTACCCGCCGGCGTGCAACCGTTCGTCACTCCGGTCGCCTCGCTCATGGGCGAAATTCTGCTGGTGGGGGTGCGCTCGACCGTGCCGCTCGGCCAACCCGGTTACCTGCCGCCCAGTGAGGTGCGCACCCTGGCCGACTGGACGATTCGCCGGCGCCTGCAAAGCATCCCGGGCATCGCCGAAATCCTCAACATGGGCGGTGGGGTGAAACAGATCGAGGTGCAACCCGACCCGTATCGCCTGCTCGCCCACGACGTGAGTTTTGCCGAACTGGAAGCCGCCGTCACCCAGGCCGCCAGCACCACCACCGGCGGGTTCATCAACACCGGGCCGACCGAGATCATGGTGCGCAACCTCGCCATGACCACCGACCTCAACGAGCTCGCCCGCACGGTGATCAAACACGTTAACGACAGGCCGATCACTTTGGGCGAAGTGGCGACCGTTACCTGGGGAATCGAGCCGATGCGCGGCGACGCCACGGTGAGCCAAACGCCGGAAAAAACGCCCACCTACGGGGTAATCATGTCGATCACCAAGTCGCCCGGTTTCGACTCCCGCGCGCTGACCGCCCAGATCAAGGACGCGCTCGCCGAGTTGCAGCCAGGGCTGCCGCGCGGCGTGGAGACCGTTACCCTGTTTCAGCAAAAGGACTTCATCGACCACGCCATCGGCAACCTCAAGGACGCGATCCGCGACGGCGCCATCATGGTGACGGTGGTGCTCTTTCTGTTCCTGCTGAACGTGCGCACCACGGTGATCACGCTCATGGCCATCCCGCTGAGTTTCGCCATCACGCTGCTCACGTTTAAACACTTTGGCATCACGGTGAATTCGATGACCCTCGGCGGCCTCGCCGTGGCGATCGGCATGGTCGTCGATGACGCCATCGTGGACGTGGAAAACGTCTTCCGGCGCCTGCGCGAAAACGCGGGCCAAGCCACGCCCCAACCCAAGCTGCAGGTGATTTCCGCAGCCTCGAGCGAGGTGCGCAGTTCGATCTTTTACGCCACGCTGCTGATCATTCTCGTGTTCCTTCCGCTGCTCGGGCTGAGCGGGGTCGAGGGCAGGCTCTTTGCCCCCATCGCCATCGCCACGATCGTGAGCATGATCGCCTCGTTCGTGGTCTCGCTCACGCTGATCCCTGTCCTCTGCTCGCTGCTACTTAACCCCAAGGCTGGGGCCGCCCATACCGACGGCTGGCTGGTCGTGCGGCTCAAGCGCCTGCTCAGCGCCACCAGCCTGCGCGTCGGGCTGAATTACCCGCTGCCCGTGCTCGCGCTGGTGCTCGCCGGCATGGTGTGGGCCTTCCTGCTCTACCCCAAAATGGGCAAGGATTTCCTGCCGGCCTTCCGGGAGGAAACCGCGCTCATCGCCGTGACCTCCGCCCCCGGCACTTCACTCGAGGAAATGAACCGCATCTCCGACGTCATTGAGATGCAGATACTGGCTGTGCCCGAAGTGCGCAAAGTCGGCCGCCGCCTCGGCCGCGCCGAACGCGGCGACCACGTCGTGCCGGTGTCCACCGCCGAGTTCGATGTGGATTTCCGCGACGCCAAAGAGGGGGCCGGAGCCGGCTCGCCCGCGCGCAGTCGCAGCGAGATTTTGGCCGACCTCAACCGCCGCCTGAAAACGGTGCCCGGCACCTTTTGCGTGGTCGGCGGGCCGTTGGCCGACCGTATCGGGCACATGCTCAGCGGTGTGTCGGCGCCGGTGGCGATTAAGATTTTCGGCCCCGACCTCGACACCCTCCGGCGGCTGGGCACGGAGGTGCAGGCGCTGGCCAAAACCATCCGCGGTTTCGAGGACGCCAAACTCGACCAGCAGTCGTCGATCCCGCAGTTGCGCATCGAGGCCGATCGCACCCGGGCGACCGCCTACGGGGTGACCCCCGGAGGCCTCAACGACCAACTCGGCACCCTTATGGGAGGCAAAACCGTCGCCGAGCTGCGCGAGGGCCAGCGGGCGGTTAACCTGGTTATCCGCCTGCCGCTGGCCTGGCGCGACTCGGCGGAGAAAATCGCCGAGCTGCCGATCACTGCCGCCAGCGGGCAAACCATCCCGCTCTCGGCGGTGGCCGATGTGCGCGAGGCGCGCGGCCCCAACGTGATTTTCCGCGAGAACAGCCAGCGTCGGTTCACGGTGGCAATTAAGCCAACGGTGCGCGACGTGGGTACGTTGGTCGAACGGTTGCAGGCCGAGGTGAAAGCCAAGGTCGCCCTGCCCGAGGGCTATTTTATCACCTACGAGGGCGAGTTTTTGGCGCAGAAGGACGCCACCCAGCGCATCGCGCTGTTCAGCGCGGTGGTGTTCGCGGTGATTCTTTTCCTGCTCTACGGGTATTTCCAGAGCTGGTCGCTGGCGCTGCAAGTCATGCTCAACATCCCCCTGGCGCTGGTCGGCGGGCTGGTGTTCACCTGGCTCAAACTCGACAACATCAGCATCGCCACGCTGGTCGGCTTCATCGCCGTCGGCGGGGTGGCGGCGCGCAACGGCATCATGATGATCTCGCACTACCTGCACCTGATGAAACACGAGGGCCAGGAGTTCACCCGCGAGATGGTGGTGCGCGGCACGCTCGAGCGCATGGTGCCGGTCTTGATGACGGCGCTGGCGGCCGGCATCGCGCTGATCCCACTGGTGCTGGCCGGAGACCAGCCGGGCAAAGAAATCCTCCACCCGGTCGCCGTCGTCATCGTCGGCGGACTGGTCTCGTCAACCTTGCTCGATTTTTTGGTCACCCCGCTGCTCTTCTACACCTTTGGCCGACGCGCCGCCGCGCAGGCCCTCGCCCGTGGCTCGGCCGCCGCCCAGTAAACTCACGGCCGCGCGCCACCCAACGCGCGGCCCGCTCCCAGCGCATTCCCGCCGCATTCACCCTTTCCGTCCGCCTTACCTAAACCCAACCCAAAACCAGAACCCAACTCGCTCATGAAAAACCAACTCCTCCGTCTCCTTGCCGTTGCCGCGCTTGTATTCAGCGCGCCCCTCGCCTCCGCCCACGAAACCATTCAGGCCGGCCCCAACGGCGGGCGGCTGCTCACGAAAATCAAACCCCGCGCCGAGTTCCTCCTCACGGCCGAGCGCAAGGTGCAGATCACCTTCGTCGGCGAGGACGGCAACCCGATCGCCCCCGCCGAGCAGGTCGTAACGGTGACCACGGGCGACCGCGCCGCGCCAACCAAACTGAGTTTCAGTAAAACCGTCACGGGATTGCTCTCCGATGCCGCCGTGCCCGCCGGCAACAATTTCCCCACGGTGGTGCAAATCAAAGCCAACCCGGAAGCGAAGGCGGCGGTCGCCCGTTTTAACCTCAACACCGCGATCTGCCCGGGCTGCAAAAACCCGGAATACGTCTGCATCTGCGGGCACTGAGAGCGCGGGGCACAAGGAGGCAGGCATCAGGAAACGTTCACCACCCAACGTTCAAACCGGACTGTTCATTGAGGTCATTGGGCCCGAATTGGCCTAAACGCCCCGCCAGATATGCTGCGGATTGACGCCGGGGGCCCCACCCACCCTGATTCAACCCCTCTCATGAACGACGACCTGCTCAAAGCCATCCACCAAGAATTAATCGCCATCCGCCAATTGCTGGCCGAGGGCAAAGGCCCCGCCGCGCGCAGCACCCCGGTGCGGGCGAGCACCCCGTCCAGCTACACTTCGCGTCCGAGTGGCGGTGAGGAAGAAGTGGTGCCGCAGCCGAGCGAGATCATCCCCAATGCCGGGGAGGTGCAGGTTCATTTTGGCAAAAACAACGGGGTGGCCCTGTCCAAACTGGGCGAACGTTCGCTCTCCTGGTATGCGCAGGAACAGCCCCCCCGCCTCGACAGCAGCGGCAACCCCTACCCCGCCCGGCCCCAAGAGACCACCTTGCGCAATGCCGCCCGCACCCTCTGGCACCAAAATCGCGGCACCCTCGGCGCCACTGCCTCCACCCCGAAGTCCACCGCCGCCTCCGAGTCATTCGTCGAACCCTCCGGCCACCCCGCCGACAACGAGGAATCGATGCCGTTTTAAACCCATTGCCTGTACTGCATGGGTTGGGTGGGGCTCCCGATAAGCCAGTTATGCGAGAATAGGGGCGGGGACCGATTGCGCAGGAAAATGGTACGATCCTCTCCTGCACCCGCGCCCTGACGAACGAGAACGATTAAGCGAACGAGAACGATTCAATCCACCCACGCACGGATCGGAAAGTGGACGTACCTCCGAACTCCGCATCGTTCTCGTTATCTTACTTGTTCTCGTTCCGTTAACGATACCTTCCGGACAACCCATGACTTTCGGGCATAGCGGTTAAATCAGTTCGTCTGTATTTCTTAGAGTGTGAAATCGTCTGAGGGGCCCTGTGTCATCGCTCTGGTTCGGCTTCGTGACACCTACCCGATTCGCCGTTGGTCGGTTTTCGCCAACCGCTCTCCCTGAAAAACGTGGACGAGTAAGGTAAGGCGACCGCTTCGATCACCCCGTGATTGGCGGGAATACCCGCGCCTAAGCCAAATTCGCTGCGCCGCTCTGATAATCCCCCGCCCCCCGACTTTAGGTCAGCCCCGGTTGCAACGAAGTGGCGACCGGTTTTACTACAGGGCATACCCGCCCAACCCGAATTTCGCCCGGTTTCAGTGGACGTATTTGCTCCCCCGTACCCAAAGGAAGCTCAGTGAATGCAACCACGCCGGCCCCCCTACGCACCGTCCCGCCCCCGGCGCCATTTTTCCATCCGCCATTCGGTTGCTCGTTCACGCAAATCGGCGCCGCATTGGCCATCATCGCTGGCGGACTCGTGCTGGCCGGTTGGTCACTGGGGGTCCGTGAGCTCACCACTCTCGGCCTGCAAGGCAAACCCATGGTCGCCAATTCGGCGGTCTGCTTCATCCTGAGCGGGGCCGCCCTCCTGTTTTTAAAAGCGCCTCGGCAAACCCTGCCCCGCATCGCGCAAGCCTGCGCAATCACCGTCGCGGCGATCGCCTTGCTCACTCTGGGCGAATACCTGTCAGGCAGGAATCTCGGCCTCGACGAACTCCTCTTCACTGATCGCTTTACCCAGTCGGGACTGTCCCCCAGGCGCATGGCCCCCAACTCGGTGCTCGCGTTCCTCCTCACGGCGTCGGCGTTCGGAATCCTGAGCCGGCCAACCTGGCTGGGGCGCCGCCGCCCGTGGATAATCACAGGACTAGGGTTGGCGGTGGTGATGCTGGGGATGGCCTCAATACTGGGTTATCGGACCGGCTTCCGCGGGTTTTATAGCTGGTGGCAGTTCAACCAGGCGACGGCACTGCTGTTTATCCTTCTGGGGGCCACTGTGCTCGCGTCCGCTCGTGAAAAAAACGGGCGAATCTGGCCGCTCGGTCGCTGGAGTACCCTAGGGCTGCTTGCGCGCGGTAATGTCGAGGTGAGCGACGAGCGCGCCGCTCTCTGTGCCCCGGATCGGGGTGACAATGAGCAGGTACCAACGCGAGTTGTTCGGGCTGGGGCAGGGGTATTCCAGCTGGAACTCGGCGCGCGTACCGTTGAGAACAGCTTGAATGCCAGTGAATGCCTCGGCGGCGTAAGCGTCCCCCTTGGTTACGCCCTGTCGGCAGGCATCAAGATAGCTGGCCCCTACACCAATCAGTCCCTCTGCCGGTGCGCCGTTTTCCCGCGCGAAGCGCAGCCACGGCTCGTTCACCGCCATGATGACACCCGCAGGAGTGAGCAGGGCGATTTCGGCTGGCATCGAGTTGAGAATCGAATCCTTTAATTCCTCACTGCGGCGCAGTTCGTCCACATAGTGGGCATATGCGGCCTCCTCGGAGTTCTGGCGCAGTAACCCCGCGATCAGCAGGAAGCTGCTCAGGAGCAGTCCAATCGGCAGAATCGCCTCGGCTTGTTCGCTGAGCTTTAATGCCTGCGTCTGGCGTTCGGAGAGCAGCCGATCTTCCTCGGCCACCATTTCATCCAAGATGGCATTGATTTGGTCGCTCACCGCGGGTGCTTCCGTGTTTTGGATCAATGTCGTGGTCACGGCGCTGCCGCCCTCCCGGTATGCGATGATGAAACGCTGGAACTCGGCTTCGCGTGCGGTGATCAGCGGTTCGACGCAGGCGAGGTTTGCCTGTTGGACGGCGTTGGTCGCCGTCAGTGCGCGCAGTTCATCGATCAATTTCCGGGCCAGGGAGATCGCCTGGGCTTGATTCTTTAGCCGGTCCTCGTGGCCCGTGGCCAGATAGTCGTGCAGGTTGCGGTGTTCGTTTTCGAGGCACTGAATCAGGTGGTGAAGATGGCCGGTGACTTTACGGGTGTGCTGCAACCCAGCGGTGGCTTCCTGCAGCCTATTTTGCGAGCGAAGGGTAATGCTCGCCAAGGTGATGATCACAGCCAGGCCGGTGGCTAGGCCGAGGAAGCGTTGCACACGAGTGAAGGGATGTACCGGCGATTACTGCTTAATCTGGATGCCGGGATTGTTGTCCATGCGCCGGACACCTCCATTGTGATGAATAACGCCCGCGCATCTGAAATCCTGGGACTCAGCGCCGATCAGATGAGCGGTAAAACGGCGATCGATCCGGCGTGGCGGTTTATTAACGAAGACAAGACGCCGATGCCGCTCAGTCTCTACCCGGTTAACCGAGTTTTAGCCGACAAAAAACCCATCAAAAACCAAATACTCGGCATTGAGCGCCCCGGTGAAATCGCCCCAGTCTGGGTTCTGGTGAATGGATTCCCCGAATGGGATAACCAAGGAAATGTTAAGCAAATCCTGATCAGCTTTTTTGATATTACCGGGCGCAAAGAGGCCGAGGAGAAGATCCGGGGCCTTAATGCCGAGTTGGAGCAGCGCGTGACCGAACGAACCGCCGAACTAAAGGCAGCCAACACCAGCATCCTAAAACTTAACGAGGACCTCAACCTCCGCGCCGCCAAGCTGGAAGCGGTTAATAAGGAGCTGGAGGCGTTCAGTTATTCGGTATCTCACGATCTGCGGGCCCCGTTGCGCGCCATCGACGGCTATGCGCGTATGGCAAAAGAAGACTTCGCCACCCTGCTCGACGACCATGGCCGGCGCCTGCTCAATGTGATCAGTGACGAGGCAACGCGAATGAGCCGGCTCATCGACGACCTGCTGACCTTTTCGCGGATCAGCCGCCAGCAAACCGAACCGGTGCCGATCGACATGCACGCAATGGCGCAGGATGTTTATAACGAGTTAATTAAGTCCGAGCCCGACCGCACGATTAAGTTCGATCTGCAGGCACTACCCTCAGCTCAGGGCACTCCGGCGATGATCCGTCAGGTGTGGATCAACCTGATCAGTAACGCGCTGAAGTTCACCCGTAAACGGCCGGAGGCCATCATCGAAATCGGGGCGCAGGTGAACTCGGACGGGGACTGGGTTTATCAAGTCAAAGACAACGGTGCAGGCTTCGACATGCGCCATGTGGACAAGCTGTTCGGGGTTTTCCAGCGCCTGCATAATCAGCCGGATTTCGAAGGCACGGGAGTTGGCCTGGCTCTGGCGCAACGCATCCTGCAACGCCACGGCGGGCGCATTTGGGCTGAGGGAGAAGTCGAGAAGGGCGCCTGTTTTTATTTCACGCTGAAGGGTAGCGTACCGGTGGCAGCAGGAAACGGCGGGGCGGGGTCAGTGAAGGAATAAACCCTGTTCTCACGGTGCAAGGCGTGGGCGAAGCTTTAATACCATTTCGCATTCCGTGATATAAAAACTAAGTTTCTTCGCGTAGGGCGTTCGCTTGCGAATGCCGGGTTGGGGGTTCGGGGCCCACTCGGCGGGCGCGGACGTCGGCGAGCGACGTCCCTACAATCGGAATCGGCGAGCAACGCGTTTTGATACGCTTGAAAGCGAAATGGTATAAGGTGGGGTGGATCCCTTAGGCGTAATCGCCAGGACTACTTAAAACAACCTAAGGCATTCTTCTGCTATTTATTATAGATTAATGCGATTACCCCCACCCCTCCCCACGCGCCGCGGAATCTTTTAACCTGCCAACCAACGTGGCCATAATTCCATCGCCGAACCCATTAATCTAAACTTACCGCCTTAATTAATCCCGCTTTGTGCCGATAAGACGGGACGTGGCAGGATCCGTTTATCGTTCATCGCTACACACGCCGCCCCATCCGGAGCACGGCGGAGTTGTGCCACCGGAGAGCGGGAAACTCGCTCTGGTCCTGGCCGGCGGCGGCGCCCGCGCGGCCTATCAGGTCGGCTTTCTGCGGCAAATGTCCCGCCATTTCCCCGAACTCAATTTCCCCGTTTTAACCGGGGTGTCGGCCGGCGCGATCAATGTCGCCCACCTCGCCAACACCGCGGACCCCTTCCCCGAGGCGATGACCAAACTCGTCGCCCTGTGGGAGGGCCTGACCATCGATCAGGTTTTCCGCACCGACCTGCCCGCCCTCGCCTCGATCATGTCGAAATGGGCCCTGCGACTGGTGTCCGGCGGCATGTACCTGTCACCTCCCGCTCGCGGCATGGTCGACAACACCCCGCTGCGCCGGTTTCTGGAAAAGGCCCTCGGCTCCCGCGACGGCCACCTGCCCGGCGTCGAGGAAAACATCCGCACCGGACGGCTCAGCGCGATCGGCCTGACCACCACCAACTACACCAACGGCGAATCCAACACCTGGATTCAGGGGGCGAACCTGAGCGATTGGGAACGGCCCGGGCGCCGCAGTATTCAGGACCGCATCACCATTGACCACATCATGGCGTCGAGCGCGCTCCCGCTGTTTTTCCCGGCCGGCCAGATCGGTAACGACTGGCACGGCGACGGCGGCGTGCGCCTCACCTCGCCGCTCTCCCCGGCCATGCACCTCGGAGCCAACCGGATGATCGCCATCTCCACCCAATACTCCGGCATCCACCACCCGACTTCGCTCAGCCAGTCCCCCCACGAATACCCCTCTCCGGCCACCCTGATCGGCCTGATGCTGGATTCCATTTTCCTGGATATGCTCGACTACGACGCGCTCAACACCCGCCGCGTCAACAGCCTGCTCGAGGCCCACACCCACCCCCAGGACACCGGGCTGCACCCCGTGCAACTGCTGCTCATCCGCCCGTCGATCGACCTGAGCTTGCTGGCCAACGAGTACGAATCCCGGTTGCCCACCACCTTCCGCTTCGCCACCCGCGGCCTGGGCACGCGCGAGGCACGCCGCTCCGACATGCTCGCCACCCTCCTTTTTGAGCACGGTTACATCCGGCGGATGATCGCCATCGGTGAAAACGACTGCTCAAACCGCCTCGAGGAAATCGCCGCCTTCCTCGCCCTCACCCCAGCCGCTGGCCGGCTGCAAACCGCCTCGCAACATTAGTCCCCCTCCCCCCCATGTCCGCATTCCCCTCCAAGGACTCGTGGCAGAACCTAGATCGGGAAAAAACCATCGCCGCCCAAGGCCGCCAGCTCCACCGCTACCTGCGCGACTCCGTGCTGCCGTTCTCGGTTCAATACCAGCGCCTGTTTAAAGAACACGGCCTGACCGCCGACGATATCCGCAGCGTCGCCGACCTGCAGAAAATCCCCTTCACC
>CAMBUJ010000034.1 GCA_945871005.1 Opitutus sp. GAS368
GTTTGTCTACGCCGGTGCCGTGGTCGCGTTGTTCCTGTTTATCGTAATGCTCATCGATACCTACGGTGGCACGCGCAAGCCCTTCAAAAAAGGGACGATCGTCGCCTCGGGGTTCGCGCTGGCGCTGCTGGTGACCGGACTCGCGACACTCGCCCAACGCGGCTCCTTGGCGAGCCCCGACTTTGCGGGGAGCGCCGCACCGCTCGTCCCAGTTGGCGCCAGTTTGCGTGCCTACGGCGAACAGCTCTTTACGACCTACCTGCTGCCTGTGCAAATCGTGGGTTTTCTTCTGCTCATCGCCATGCTTGGGGTGATCGTGCTCAGCAAAAAATTTGATGGTCTGGAGGACGTGAAATGAACGTAGGAATCAACGAGTATCTTTACCTGAGCGCGGTGCTCTTCGCCATCGGTTTCTTTGGCGTGCTGCTGCGCAAGAACACCCTCGTGATCTACATGTGCCTGGAGCTCATGCTGGTCGCCTCGACGGTCGCCTTGGTGGCGTTCTCGCATTTCAACCGCACCATGGACGGCAACGTCTTCGTGTTTTTTATCCTCACCGTCGCTGCCGCCGAGGTCGCGGTCGGGCTCGCCATCATTGTGGCGCTGTTCCGCCGCCGCCAGACCATCCAGGTCGAAGAGCTCAACGCGCTGAAAAACTAAGCCCTTATCCACGTCACCGTGATTAACACCGTTTTTGGCTTTTCGCCTCATCTCGTCGCGCTCGTCACTTTGCTGACGCCGCTGGCGTCCGCCGCCGTGATCGCGCTCTTCCTGCGCCGTCAGGGCTCCATCGCTTCGCTGGTGTCGACGTTCACCGCCGTGCTCATTGCTGCGGGCGGTCTGTCGTTGGCCTACAGCGGCGCGCGTTTCACCGAAGCGGCCGACTGGTTCACCTTGGGCAACTTCACGCTCTCGCTCGGCATCAAGTTTGATGACCTCTCGGCGCTGATGATCTCCATCGTCGGCGTGGTGGGCCTGTGCGTGCACGTGTTCTCACTCGGCTACATGCACGACGACGAGGCCAAGGCCCGTTATTTCGGCGGCCTCTCGATCTTCATGTTCTCCATGCTCGGCATCGTGCTGGCGGACAATTTGTTCATGATTTTCATCTTCTGGGAGTTGGTGGGCTTCAGCTCCTACGTGCTGATCAACCACTATCACGAGAAGCAGAGCGCGGCGGACGCCTCGAAGAAGGCGTTTATCGCCAACCGAGTTGGCGACTTTGGTTTCCTCCTCGGCATCATCGCCTGCTATTACGCCTTTGGGACGGTTAACCTTTCTGAACTTGCCGCCTTGAGTTTCCCGGTTGCGGGCATGGACACCAATGCGATCGCGTTGCTCCTGTTCTGCGGTGCGGTTGGTAAATCCGCTCAGGTTCCTCTCCACGTTTGGTTGCCCGACGCGATGGAAGGCCCGACGCCCGTGTCGGCCCTGATCCACGCCGCCACGATGGTGGCCGCCGGTATCTTTATGCTCTGCCGATTGGAGCCGCTCTTCGCGATTTCGCCGCTGGCCCTCGACGTGGTCACCTGGATCGGTGCTGCCACCGCGCTCTACGCCGCGCTCTGCGCGATCACTCAAAGCGACATCAAGAAGGTCCTGGCTTACTCCACCCTGTCCCAGCTCGGCTACATGGTAGCCGCGTTCGGCTTGGGGCGCCTCAACATCGGCCACGACGGATTGCCGACTGCGGCTCCGCTCATCGCCGGCGCGGCCGCCGCGATGTTCCACCTCACCACCCACGCCTTCTTCAAGGCGCTGATGTTCCTCGGTTCAGGCTCGGTTATCTACGGCTGCCACCACGAACAGGACATTTTTAAAATGGGCGGTTTGTCCAAGAAAATGCCGCTGACCTTCATCACCTTCACGATCGGCGTGGCGGCGATTGCCGGTCTGCCGTTCCTCTCGGGCTTTTATTCCAAGGACGCGATTCTGCACCTGGCTGAGCAGAACAACTATCCCGTTTTCGTTATTCTTTTCATCACCGCGATCCTCACCTCGTTTTACATGGTGCGCATGTGGAAGCTGGTTTTCCTTGGTGCACCCCGCAGCGAGCACGCCGGCCACGCCCATGAGGGCGGCCTGAGCATGACTTTGCCGCTGGTCGTCCTCGCCGTCTTGGCGGTGGTCGCCGGTAAAACCCACGGGCCCCTGAGCGTTTATGGCCATGCCTTCGATGGTGTCTGGTCGCAAATTCCCCACGCCGAGGGCGCCGGGGTGTTGGTGATGAGCTTGGGCATTCTCTTGGTCGGCGCCGGCGCGGCCCTCGCACTTTACAAGCCTGCCGCCACCGACTCGCTGCAGACCAAAGCTCCGGCTGTTTTCGGTTTCCTCGTGGTGCTCAAGGCCTCCTTCGATGGCGCCTACAACTGGTATGTCGCTAAGGTGCAGCAGCGTTTCGCCATGCTGCTCGACTTTCTGGAGCGTATTTTCCTGTCGGGGCTGATCATCCGTGGACTCGCTGGAGTGGTCGGGTTGGTTGGCATCGGGGCGCGGGCGCTGCATGTGGGTAGTCTGCACGCCTACGTTTATTGGTTCCTCGCTGGTGCGGCCGTCCTTTGGGCCTTCGCCGGCGGCTGGCTCAACTAAAGAATTCCTTTCGTTCACAACGTCATGTTCACCCATCTTCTTCTGATCTCCATTGCGGCGCCCCTGGTGGCGGCTGCGGTGATCGCTTCCGGCATTCCGGAGCGGCTCGCCAAGTCCGTGGCCGTGTTCGGCTTCTCGATACCCGCGCTGATCGCGCTGCACGCCTGGTACCACTTCCCGGTCGGTATCGGTGCCGATTATGCCTACCTGATGGCCTACAATACCGGCCTGCATGAGCTTGGGATTAACCTGTCCCTCGGCCTCAATGGTATCGCGCTTCCCCTCTTCGTGCTCGCTGGTTTGGTCGGCCTTGCCGCCGGACTCTACGCGATCCAGTCGGGGGCCGAGCGCCTTAAAACCTACCTTGCGCTCCTGCTGGTCATGCAGGGCGGCCTGATGGGCGTGTTCGCCAGCGTGGACATTTTCTTTTTCTACTTCTTCCACGAACTCGCGCTGATCCCGACCTTCATCATGGTCGGTATTTGGGGTGGCAAGGACCGCGGCTACGCGGCCATGAAGATGACGATCTACCTGACGGTCGGCGCGATGCTGTCCCTGCTCGGCCTGATCGCCATTTACGTGAAAAGCGGCGCGGAGAACTTTGATCTGATCACCCTGCGCGAGGCAGTCCTCGCCCAGGGCATTGTGGCCGGGGCACAGAACTACATTTTCGGCCTGCTGATGTTCGGTTTCGGTATTCTGGTTTCGCTCTGGCCGCTGCACACTTGGGCTCCGCTCGGTTATGGTGCCGCTCCCAGTTCGGCCGCCATGCTCCACGCCGGCGTATTGAAAAAATTTGGTCTCTACGGACTCGTGCAAATCGCCGTACCGCTGCTGCCGAGTGGCGCCGCCCACTGGGTGCAGCCACTGGCCTGGTTGGCGGTGGTCGGCAATATTCTGGTGATCGGTTTCATCACCATCGCCCAGCGCGACCTCAAGCAGATGGTCGGTTATAGCTCGGTGATGCACATGGGCTATGCGTTCCTCGGCGTCGCCACCCTTTCGTCGGTGGGCGCCGGTGGGGTTGTCCTCATGATGGTGGCGCACGGCCTGTCGGTCGCGCTGTTGTTCCTGCTTTCGACCAGCGTGTATCATCGCACCCAGACCTTTGACCTCTCCGAAATGGGCGGTCTTGCGCAGAAAACTCCGGTGCTCGCCGCCTTCTTTGTCACCGCCACCATGGCCAGCATCGGCCTGCCGGGCTTGGCCAACTTCTGGGGCGAACTGACGATCTTCGTGGCGGCCTGGGCGTTTTCCCCGCTGCTCACCGCCCTAGCCATTTCCGGGGTGATCATCTCGGCGATCTACGGGCTGCGTGCCGCCGCCAAGGTGTTTTTCGGCCAGCCCACCGAAGCGCTCGCCAAGGTGTTGGCCGACAAACCTGCCACCGACCTTCGCTGGTCGGAAAAACTCCCGGCGCTCATCCTGATCGCCGCCCTCTTCTTCATTGGTTTCTGGCCCAAATCGCTCTCCACCCCGCTCAACGAGGCGCTGGAGTCCGTTTATCCGGCCAAAGTCGTGACCGCCACCGCCGTCAAATAATTTAGCAATCCGCCCATGTCACCCGAACTCATTCAGGCTGCCGCCAACAACCACTGGCTGGCCATCGCCCCCGAGCTTGCACTCGGCTGCCTCGCCCTGCTTCTCCTTGTGCTGGAGATTTTCCTGCCGGAAAACCGGCACGAGCTCATCCCCACCGTGGCCATCACCGGCCAGCTCGGCCTGCTGCTGGGCTTTGTTTGGAATCTGCGCGGAGCCCAGTTTGTCGCCTTCGAGACCTTTAACGGTCTTCTCCGTCACACTCAGGAAGGCCAGTTCATGCGCGCCTTTTTCATGCTCACCTCGATTCTGGTGTGCGTTCTCGGGGTGATCGCCCTGGCCAAACAGAAAATGCCCAAGACCGAGTTCTTTGCCATCACCCTGGTGGTCACGGCGGCGATGATGTTGCTCGCCCAGTGTAACCACTTCGTCCTGTTCTTTGTCGCCCTCGAAACCGTCACCGTGGGTTTCTACGTTCTCGTCAGTTATTTCCGCACCAGCCCGCTCTCGCTGGAGGCCGGCCTCAAATACCTGATCACCGGCGCGCTTAGCTCGGCCATTTTGCTCTTCGGCATCGTTCTGCTTTACGGCGTGGCCGGCAACCCGACGCTCCCCGGTTCCTCGGCCGAGTCGATGAACTTCAACGCCCTGCGTTTGTTCCTCGAGTCCAATCCCGATAACTTCCTCGCCAGCGTCGGCATCGTCTTCGTACTCGCCGGCGTCGCCTTCAAGATCGGCGCCGTCCCGTTCCAAATCTGGATTCCCGACGTTTATCAGGGTGCCCCGACTCCCGTGACCGCCTTCCTTGCGGTCGCTTCCAAGGCCGCCGGTTTCTCCGTCTTGCTCATCCTCACCAAGAATGTGTTCGGTTCCTACCAGACTCTGCTGGTGCCGGTGCTCTCGGTCATGGCGATTGCCACCATTCTGTTTGGTAACTTGGCCGCGCTGACCCAGCACAACGTGAAGCGCCTGATCGGCCTGTCCGGCGTTTCCCATGCCGGCTACCTGCTCATCGCGGTGATCGCCGCCGCGACCCAGCCGCTGGCCGCCGGTGCGGTTTACTTCTACCTCTTCGCCTACCTGCTGGCCTCCTTTGCGGTCTTCGGGGTTATGACCCATTTGGCCGGGGCCAACGACGCCGACCAAGACCTCGACCACTACACCGGCTTGGCCAAAACGAACCCATTCCTTGGTGCGGTTCTGGCGATCGGCTTGGGCTCGCTGGCGGGTATCCCGCCGCTGGCCGGCTTCATGGGTAAGATGCTCATCTTTATCGCCGCGTTTAAGGCCGGGCTCTACACCCTGCTGGCCGTGGCCATCGTCGGCGTGGTGATCTCGATTTATTACTACTTCGGCTGGATCAAGTCGGCCTACTTCTCGACCTGGACGGCGCCGCTGCTGGAAGGCGAAACCGACACCCGTCCCGCACGCACCCCGGTGAGTCTGAACGCGGGCGTGATGTTGGCCGCGTTGGCCGCCGCCACCATCGTCCTGGGTTTCTATCAAGGCGCTTTTGGCGAGTGGTTGTTGGCCCGCTAAGACCCCGTTCGGGGCGGGACCAAGCGCCGGGCATCAATGCCCGGCGCTTTTTTGTGTCCCGAAGACAGGGGAGGGGCACGGCCGTGCTGCCCCGATCGCGGGTCGGGTGGTTGTTTTCAGGCTGATGCAGGGGCACAAAAAAAACCGTGCGCAGGGGCCACTGAGGCGCCCCTTCGCACGGGTTTCGATTTAGCGGATGATTACCGCAGGAACGCTTCGTGCAGACCGCCGTCCACCGTGATGACTTGGCCCGTGGTCTTGCTCAGGCGTTTGGTCACGAGCAGGAAGTACGCCTCAGCCTGGTCGGCCGGGGTGATCGGGGACTTCGTCAGCGTGCGGTCAGCGTAGAACTGCGCCAGCTTGGTCACCAGCGACTCGGTGGCCTCGTCTTCGGTGTAGGCGATGTTGTACTTGGCCAGCGAGCCGATCACGCGGTCGCGGGGGAACATGGCCGAACCCTGCACGACAGTCGCGGGGGCGACGCCGTTGACGCGCACCAACGGGGACAGCTCGATGGCGAGTTCGCGCACCAAGTGGTTGGCGGCGGCCTTAGAGGTGTCGTAGGCCAGCGAGCCCTTTTTGGCGACCGCGGCGTTGGCCGAGGTGGTCAGCACCAAGTTACCGCGCAGACCCTGGTCTTTCCAGGTCTTGAATGCCTCGTCGGCGACGAGGTAGCTGCCGGTGACGTTGATGTTAAAGGTCAGCGCCCACTTGTCGTCGGGGATGTGGCCTGAGGTGTCGCTCGGCACGAAGATGCCGGCGGTCACGCAGATCGAGTCGAAGCCGCCGTAGGCCAGCGCGACCTGGTCGAGCATCTTACGGATGCTGGCGCGGTCGGTGATGTTGGCGGCGAGGCCGATGGCCGGGCCGCAGGCGGACAGACCGGTGCCGGCGACGCCGATGCCCTGGCCGAGCTTGTCGGTGATTTCCTTGGCGGTGGCCTCGGAGGCGGCGGCGTTGAGGTCAACGCACACAATGTGCGCGCCCTCTTTGACCAGGCGGTGGGCGGTCTCTTTGCCGATGCCGGAACCGGCGCCGATCACCAAGATGACCTGGCGGGCGAGCTCCTTCTCGGCGGGCATGCGCTTGAGCTTGGCCTCTTCGAGCAACCAGTACTCGATGTCGAAGGCTTCCTGCAGCGGCAGCGAGACGTAGGTGTCGATCGCCTCGGCCCCACGCATGACTTCCACGGCGCAGTTGTAGAACTCGGCGGTGACGCGGCTCTCGGATTTGTCCTTACCCCAAGCGATCATGCCGAGGCCGGGGATGAGCACCACGGTCGGGTTCGGATCGCGCTGAGCGGGCGAGTTGGCGTGTTTGCACTTCGCGTAGTAGCTGGCGTAGTCCTTGCGGTAGGCTTCGAGGCCGGCGGCGAGCTTGGTCTTGAGGGTCTCGACGGTTTCGGTCTGGGGATTCCACTCGACGTAGAGCGGCTTGATCTTGGTGCGCAGGAAGTGGTCGGGGCAGCTGGTGCCCAGTTCGGCCAGACGCGCGGCGTCCTTGGAGTTAACAAAACGCAGGATCTTCTCGTCGTCCTGCACGGTGCCGATGAAGCGCTTTTCCTTGGACACCTGGCCGCGTAGCCAGGGGAGAATGGCGGCGAGGGTGGCGTTGCGTTTTTCGGTTTCGAGGGTGGTGAACTTCTGGCCGCCGAAGACGGTGGCGTCGCCGCCCTTGGCTTGGTACTTGGCCTCGATGTAGTTGGCGGCGGTCTCAATGAGGTCGAGGGTGCGGGTGTAGCAGACCTTCTCGTTGTCATCCCAGGAAATGAAGCCGTGCTGGCCCATCATGATGGCATTCACATCGGGCTGCTTGCGGGCGATCTCCTGCATGGCCAGGCCGAGCTCGAAGCCGGGGCGCATCCAGCCGACGTAGGCCATCTGGCCGCCGAAGATTTCCTGGGTGAGCTTTTCGCGGTTGGCCGAAGCGGCGATGGCGATGATCGCGTTCGGGTGCATGTGATCGACGTGCTTGCCCGGCAGGAAGCTGTGCAGGGTGGTGTCGATCGAGGAGGCGCGCGGGTTCAGATTGAAGGTCGCGTGGGAGAACATGGCGACCATGTCGTCTTCGGCCTGCGACTTGACGCCCTTGTTGGGCTTGGCGGCATAAACCTGCTGGAGGCTGATCAGCTTGTCCTGGTACAGGGAGGAGAAGTTTTCGCGGGTGCTGGTGCGCAGGTCGCCGCCGGAGCCTTTGACCCAGAGCACTTCCACCTTTTGGAGGGTGAGCGGGTCGAGCTCGACGATCTTGGCCGAGGTGTTGCCGCCGCCAGTGTTGGTGATGCGTTGATCGCTGCCGAGCAGGTTGGAGCGGTAGATCAGGCGACCGACGGGATCGAGGGATGCGGCCTTGGCATCATCCCAGCTGTAGTTGACGTGTTTGTAGGTGGACATGGTTGGGGAAGATGGGGGTTTGCCCCGGCTTCAGGGCGGCTAATCGAAAAAAGGGGGAAGTGGGGCGTAACCTGTTACGTTTTGGCCGTGCCAGCCGATTTCGTTGGCTCAGTTACGCTGCTCGCCGCTGGCAACGAGCCGAATCGCTTTAGGTGACTGGGTTGATTTGGCCACGTTGGCGGGTTGGGTTAAACGAGGAGAAAACGGGTGCGGGAAAAGGGGACGAGGGCGTTGGTTAACTGGGCCCGGGTGGCGTCGGTGATGATCAAGGGCACGTTGGCCCAGTTGTCCAAAAGCAGGCCGGGGTGTTGGTTGAGTTTGGCGGCATCGATGCAAAACAGCGACCGGGTCGATTTGGCCATGACCGCGTGCTGGTGGGTGATGATGTCCTGCTGGGTGTTCCAAAGTCCGCTGGCATCCATGCCCTGGGCGGAAAAAAACGCGGTATCGATTTTCCAGGCAGCGATGGCATGGAGAGCCTCCGGACCGATCAGCAGCGACTGGCGTTTGAGCCAGCGGCCGCCGAGCAGGCGTACGTCGAGTTCATCGACCTTGGCCAGCAGTTCCGCCGCCGCGAGGTTGTTGGTGAGCACGGTGAGCCCGCTGAGCGGGTTTTTGCGCAAGTGCTGAGCCAGCGCGAGCATGGTGGTGCCGCCATCCAGGTAGCAGACCATGCCCTCTTGTAAGTAGGCATAGGCCGACGCGGCGATGCGTGCTTTGGCCGCGCGAGCCACGCGACTACGTTGCTGGAGCGGTGTAAACGTATGCTCGAGTTCGGGCAGCGCGCCCCCATGGGTGCGGGTGATCCTCTCGGCTAGGGACAGGGCGGTGAGGTCACGGCGCGCGGTCGCCTCCGAAATCCCCAGCTGCGCACACAGCTCGGGCACAGAAAGGTAGCGATGCTGCTCCAATAAACGGGAGAGCTTTTCGCGGCGCGCTTCGACGATGTGTTTGGCAACTTTCACGCAGTGTAGGGGGCCGAGAACGTAATTTTATATGATTGGAGTCAATCATATAAAAAGAAGCGTCGCGGGGTTGTGGGGACACGGGGGGGGGGGCGCCAGGCCGATAGGACTTGTTGCCAGGCGGTGGGCCGATGAGGGCGCAAATGACCGGGGGGCGGCTTTGGCGGCGATAACCCTTGCGCGGGACGGTAGAGGGTGGGCGGGGAGCTGTCGGTGGTGGGTGATTAACTCCGCGGCGCGCGCGCACCCCGTGGGCAAACGCAGGTCATAAGGGGGCTTCGGCCTGCTCTTAAAGTGAATGTGTTATGCTCAATGCGGTTGCACTCGCGGTTGCCCACGCTGGCGGTGGTCGGGCGTGGCCGTTTGAGGCGAGGGTTCGCTCTGCTTATTACCCTGATCTTGATGGCGCTGCTGGTGCTCGTGACGGTGGCGTTCGCCGCGTTGACCCGGGTGGAAATCCAGATCGCCGTTAACCAACAAAACCTCGCCCGCGCCCGCCTGCATGCCCGCCTGGGGCTGGATATCGCCATCGGCCAATTGCAGAAATACGCCGGACCGGACGCGCGGATCAGCGCCCAGGCAGCCTGCCTCGGCGAAACGGTCGGGAATCCCTGGTTCACGGGGATTTGGAGTTCCAACAACCCCACCCAGCCCCCGTTGGTGTGGCTGGTCAGTGGCAATGAAGTCTTGCCCCTGCAAATCGGTCCGGAACACGCGCTGGGGCGTACGGCTACGGCGACTGGGGCGGGTGTGCCGTTGCAATTGGATGCCAGCGGCGTGGCCCTCAACGGCCCAGCTAGCCCCACGCCCAATACCGTGCGCCTGGTCGGAGTCGGGGCTGCGCACCTAGGTGGTGGCGGATTGTCCGACGGTGGGGTGGTGGTGCCGGGTGTCCCGATCAACCTGACGCCGCCTGGTTTTGGGACGGAAAAAACCGTGGGCCGCTACGCCTACTGGGTGGGCGACCAGGGCGTAAAAGCCTCCCTGGGTTTGCCGGACCGCACCAACGAGGTGGATTATCCGCCTTGGGTCACCTCGGCGGTGGACGATCAGCGCGGCCGGATTCGCCAGCAAATCGCCACTGCGCCCGGATATTTTCGCAACGTGGCTGCCGAGCGTTGCGGGTTCGATCCGCTGGCCTCCGACAATGATCCGCGGCGCGTGCGACTGCTAGAGCTCAACCAGTGTCAGTTTTTAACCCCGGTGGCGCCGAGTGCCCCCATCGGCGGGTTTCTGCGCGAGCATTATCATGATTTCACGGTGCGTGCCGTATCGGTTCTGGCCAATACCCTGCCGGAGTCGGACGCGCGCCGGGGGTTGCTGCGCGACCTTTCAGCGCAACCCGCGCTGCTGGGCAACGCTTTCGCCGCCCATGTGAATTACCCGGCTTATTTGGAGACGCCGAGTGACGCCAATACCGCGGTGCCTCCCATCACCACCACCGCGTCCCCCCGCCGGCGGTATTTTCTGGTTCCTCCGCTTGCCACTGCGGCCACCGCCGACGCCCCGGCGATCGAATTCGGGGTCGCGCCGGTGCTGACGAGTTTTCTCCTTCAATTCCGGGTGGTGCGCGCGGGCGGCGTGGTGCAGGTGCGCTCACGCTTGTTTATCGAAATGTGGAATCCCTATACCGCCGCCTTGGTGCCCCCGGCCGACCTGACACTGGAGATCTCCGGACTGCCGCGCATTCAAGTCGCCGATACTTCCTCCGGTGGTGGCAGCGGGAGCGTGGACTTGCAGGCGGTGGCTTCGCCGATTCGGGGTGGGGGCGGGGCGCCCGTGTCGATGCAGGTGAAGCTGCCGTTTATCCTCGGCGCGCAAACCGACCGGGCCTCCTGGTTGCCGGGTCGCACTTATGCCTGGGTGACCGCGTCCAGCTCGGCGCCCTCGGCGAACCTGACGTTTTATGCCAAAAACCTCTCGGCCCAGGGTTGGGCCTACAACTCGCTCTCGCTGGCGGGCAACTCGAGCGCGCTGCAGGTGAGTGGTGCTGCTTCGCCCACGCTCACCGTCAAACTCAAGTCGGGTCCGGACGTGTTGGCGACTTACACCTCGCCGACTTATCCGGCGCTATTGGTGCCGAACGTCGAGGTGCCCCCGACCAGCGGCAATTGGGTTTTCGGTTACGGGTTTCGATTACGCCAGCCGAGTTCGCTCAACAAGGATCGCGACTGGTTGGCGCGTCCGGCCGGCGATTTCCGCAACCAAGCGCCTCCCGCCAGCGTGTTTACCGCGTTTAACGAAAGTCTCGACCTCGATCCCGAGGCCTATGTGGGGACCCCGGCGACCAGCACCGGGGTGAATAACTTTCTGCTTTATCGCGCGGCGGGGGTTGCCCTCGGCTCCACGCGCTCGGCCAACAACGATGCGCCAATCTTTGAGTTGCCGCGGCTGCCGCTGCTGTCCTTGGGCGAGTTGCAGCACCTGCGTTTTACCACCGGGCGGCCGTTTGCGTTGGGTAACTCCTGGGGGGCGGCCGTCACTGACTTGAGCGGAGGCACGGTGAACGGCTGGTTTGATCGCTTTTTCTTTTCCGGTTTGCCCGCTACCGGCGGCGCTCCCGACATCCAAAACGGGGTGCCGTTGCCTAATCCGAATCTGCTCCCGGTCGAAAGTCGGGCGCTACGTGCAACCCCTCTCTCGCTCGAGGTCGTGCGGGATTCCGGTAGCGCCTGCACCTCGCGGTTTCTTCTGCAGGCAGGCGGGTTTAATGTTAACTCGTGCAGCCCGGCCGCCTGGTGCGCGCTGCTCGCGGGGCTGCGCTTCAGCTCCGCTCGGCCGTTTGAGCGGGTGGTGGTCGACGAAAGCGCCACGCCGAATAATTACACCGGAAGCCAGGCGGGCGCGGGCGCTTGCGTCGCGGCGGAGACCCTCGACGATGCCACCCTGGCCGACGGCGTGAGCGTGGGCGGTCCGGCCTTTTTTCGTTTCCCCCAATCGGCTCAGGAAACCTTTGGCTGGTCGAGCGGCGCGACCGACGGCCTGTTGTCCACGCAGACCTTTCGCCAGGGCGTGCGCGGGGGCAGTGCTGGCGCCGCGGCGCAGCAACTCACCGTGGCTCAACTCCAATTGCTCGCCCAACAGATCGTAATCCAGGTGCGCGCCAAAATGGCGGTGGATGGTCCGTTTCGGAGTATGGAAGCGTTTCTCGCCCCGCAGACCTATTTCGGCGGCGCCAGTGTATTGGAAAAAGCAATCCGTGGTGCGGGGCTCAATCCTGCGTCCCGCGCCGCCGATCCGGTGCCTGCTTTCACCGACCCCGGCTTCGGTTCGCTCACGCTCACGCCGGCCGACCTGATGACGGCTTTGGCGCCTTACCTGCGCACCCGTTCGGACACCTTTGTGGTGCGCGCTTATGGCGAGGTGATTAACCCGGCCACCGCTATGGTTGAAGGGCGGGCCTGGTGCGAGGCCACCGTGCAGCGTTTTCCGGAGCCGCTCGCGGCGGACGACGACCCGGTGGCTCCCCGCGTGGGCGGCTTCGGGCGGCGATTTAAAATTATCCAATTCCGATGGCTTTCCCCTGCCGATATTTGATCTGCCTGTGGCTCTGCGCCCCCGTCGTTTGCCCCGGTCAGGTGCAGACTTCGCAACCGCACGCGGTGGCGGTGCATTTTACGGTGTTTAGCCGGCAGCGACTGACGGGCTTGTGTTACCAGCCCAAGCCACGGGCCCGGTCGGTTGGGGTGCAGTTTTTTCCGCAAACGAGGTCGGAGCGGTTTGGCTACCGCGGGCCGGCGGAACTCGCTTTTTATGAGGAGGCGGACTGGGCCGAATACACGCGGAACAAGGCGGCGAATCCAGCGGCGGCGTTGCCCGGTCCGGTGGCCGTGGCGCGGCTGCCTATCGGAATGAAGGAGGCGCTGCTTTTGTTTGTGCCGTTACCTGAGGCGCAAGCCGGCGGACCCCGCTTTGGGGTGCTGGCGGTGGATGACGATCCGGCGCGGTTTCCGCCGGGGCAACTTGGGGTCATCAACGTCACTGGGCGGGTCTACACCGCGCAAGTGGGTCGCACGGTTTTGGCGGTGCCACCGGGGCGCGGGGAAAACCTCGCCGTTGCCGGTCCGGTGGAGTTCCGCCTAGCCTGTCGCGAGGAGGGGCAGTGGGTGGCTGCGGGCCATCATGCCTTCACGGTGGGGCCGAGCAGCCGGGTGTGTTTAGTTTTGTTTCCAGCGACCTCGGCGACCGGGGTGGGCCCGGTTATTCGGACGCTGGTGGATGCGCCTGCATCCAAAGCGCCGGAGCGCACCGCCGCGCTTTTGGCTCCGGCCAAATAGCTGGGGCAGGGGCCCCTGCGCCGCGTCTGCGGACTTGCCTGAACGCGCGCGATGGGAAACGTGGCGGTGCGTATGGTGCCCAACCCTCCTGCCGATTTCCGTTCCGCCGCCGGCCGCGCCGCGCACATTGATCGCTGCCTTGCGGAACGGTATCCGCAAACCCCCATCCCGCTCGATCATACCAGCCCCTACACCCTGCTGCTCGCGGTGCTGCTCTCGGCCCAATGTACCGACAAACGCGTTAATCTGCAGACCCCGGGACTGTTCGCTCGCGCCGACAACCCGCGCGACATGGTGAAGCTCACCGTTGCGCAGATCGACGCCCACGTGCGTCCGTGCGGACTTGCCCCGCGCAAGGCCCAGGCCATTCACCGGCTCTCGGAACTGCTCTTGGAAAACCACGGCGGCGAGGTGCCGCGCAGTTTTGCCGAGTTGGAGGCGTTGCCGGGTGTGGGACACAAGACCGCGTCGGTGGTGATGGCGCAGGCCTTCGGGGTTCCGGCTTTCCCGGTTGATACCCACATTCACCGGCTCGCCCAGCGCTGGAAGCTCACCCGGTTGGGGGCCAGCGTGGAGCAAACCGAGCGCGATCTAAAAAAGCTTTTCCCTCAGGAGCACTGGAACGCGTTGCACCTGCGCATCATTTTTTACGGGCGGGAATTCTGCACGGCGCGAGGGTGCGACGGGACGGTCTGCGGGTTGTGCTGTGAGCTGTTTCCGCAGCGGCGGCGGGCGGTGCGGGTGAAGAAGGCCTGAGGGACGGGTGGCGCCCAATTGGGCAGGAATGACTTGAGCTTTGGCGGGTAATTCATTGCCTGTGCGAGCCGTTGACCCAACGGCCCCTAGCCAGAGAAAACCCTACCGACCTAAATTCATGAAAAAGACGATCCTCGCTCTCGCGACCCTCGCCGCCGGCCTTTCCTCCTCCGCTGCCGAAGGCCAATCCAATCAATTGGCTGTCAGCCTCGATGCCACCTACGTGAGCACTTACGTGTTCCGTGGCCTGGAGACCGCCGGCGCTTCCATCCAGCCCTCGCTGGAGGCCAACTACCGTGATTTCTACGCTGGCGTCTGGTATTCCGACGACTTCGCTGGCCAGGTGGCCTCGGAGACCGACCTCTATGCTGGCTACAATTTCGCCCTCACCGAGACCTTCTCAGCCGACGTCGGCCTGACCCGTTACCTCTACGAGCGTCAGATCGGCGACTCCACCGAGGCGTTTGTCGGCCTGAAGGCCAACGTGCTGCTCAGCCCGAGCCTTTATTCCTACTACGATTTGGATAACGAGAGCACCACCTACATTGCCTCCATCGGGCACAGTGTTCCGGTGGCTAAGCTCGGCCTGCAGGTCGACCTTTCCGCTCTGGTCGGTCTGGTGCAGCGCACCAATGGCGCGGCCGACTACAACTACTGGGGGGTGGGTGCGGCGATTCCCTATCAGCTGAGCGAAAACGCCAAGCTGACCGCCGCGGTGAACTACACCAACGTGGGTGACGCCGAGCCCACCGGCGGGATCAGCTCCGAGCAGGACCAAGTCGTCTATTCCCTCGGCGTTGCCATCGGCTTCTAAGTCGAGCGAACTCGACCTCGGCTGCTCTTCGGCCCGCTTCGCCATCAGGGCGGGGCGGGCTTTTTTATTCATAACCGTAAAACAGGGGTTGACACACCTCTTCTAAGTATTCCCAATCCGCCTCTTTTCTAATGAAAACGTTCCTCGCCAAAAAAGAGACCGTGCAACCCAAGTGGCATCTGATCGATGCCGAGGGGCAGGTCCTTGGCCGTCTCGCGGTCAAAGCAGCCAACCTCATTCGCGGTCGGCATAAAGCCTCCTACACTCCCAGCGTCGATACCGGTGACTTCGTTGTCATCATCAACGCCGAGAAGGTGGTCCTCACCGGTAAGAAAGAAGAACAGAACAAGTACATGTTCTTCTCCGGTTTCGTCGGTGGCGAAAGCTACAAGACTATGCAGCAGATGCGGGACAAAAACCCCGCCTTCATCATCGAGCACGCGGTCAAGGGCATGCTGCCCAAGAACCGTATCGCTCGCACGATGCTCACCAAACTTCGCGTGTTCGCCGGCCCGGTTCACACCCACGAGGCCCAGAACCCGATTAAGATCTCCGCCTGATTCCCATGAGCGCTGAAAAGACCATTTTCCTCGGCACCGGCCGCCGTAAGACCTCCACCGCCCGCGTTCGCCTTTCCGAAGGCACCGGCAAGCTCACTGCCAACGGCAGCGACTTCGAGGTCTACTTCTCCCACGAAAACTTCGCCAAGCAGGCGTTCCGCCCGTTGCTCACCGTTGAGCTGCGCGACAAGATCGACGTGGACGTCAACGTTTCCGGCGGCGGCGTCACTGGCCAAGCCGGTGCAACCGCTCACGGTATCGCTCGCGCCCTTCAGAAGCTCAATCCTGAGCTGCGTGCCGCCCTCAAAAAGGCCGGCCACCTGATGCGCGACCCGCGCGAAAAAGAGCGCAAGAAGCCCGGTCAACCCGGCGCCCGCAAGCGCTTCCAGTTCTCCAAGCGCTAAGTTCCTCCGGAACGTTTTCAGGAAATCCGCCCTTCGCGAGAGGGCGGATTTTTTGTGCCCGCTCCCGGTTGTCGCCTTCCCTCAAGCCGCGCTTGCGCCGCCGCCCGCAGCCTAACACAAACTCTCTATGTCTCCGCCCGTACTCATCCTCGCTTCCGCTTCGCCGCGCCGTCGTCAATTGCTGGCCGAGTTGGGTTTGGCGTTTGATACCGTGACCGCCCCCGTGGTGGAAAACGAGGATCCCGCCACCGATCCGCGGGTGATGGTCGCCTACAACGCCGCGATCAAGGCCGAGTGGGTCGCCTCGCGTAACCCCATCGCCTGGGTGCTCGGCGCCGATACCACCGTCTATCTGGAGGGCAGCGCGCTTAATAAACCCCGCGACCCCGCCGAGGCCCGCGCCATGCTCCGCCGCCTGAGCGGGCGCACCCACACCGTGTTCACCGGTATCGCCTTACGTAATGTGTTGCACAACGTGCGCATCGACGAGGGCGTGGCCAGCGAGGTCACGTTCCATACCCTCGACGAGGCCCAAATCGAGGCCTACCTCGCCCGCGTCAACACCCTCGATAAAGCCGGCGGCTACGCCATTCAGGAACACAGCGAACTGATCGTCGCCGGCTACACCGGTTCGTTGAGCAACATCATCGGCCTGCCCGTCGAGGAAACCAAACGTCTTCTCGTGCGTTGCGGTCTGCTGCCGAGCTGAGTTGGTTTTGCCTTCGCCCATGAGTTCGTACGCGCCCAATTCCGCCCCTTCGTCGCCCGCGCGGCGGCGGCGCGGGCGGATCGGGTGGCGCGTCTGGGCCGGAGGGGCGCTGCGGTCCGAAAACCGGGGCGTGCAAATCGGTCTCGTCGTCACCGTGCTCGTGCATGGCCTGCTGCTGCTGTTCGCCCCGCAGATCGAGCAGTTGATCAGCCCTGTTTCCACCGAGGTGGTCGCCGAGGATTGGGCCGCCAAGGAGTTTCAACTCGAGTTGGCGCCCGTTGCCGCCTTAGTCACCCCGGCGCCGCCTGAACCGCCGCGCGTGGTGTTGCCGCAATTCGTCGAGGCCAACCCCAACGCGCCCGACAACGCTCCCGATCAGACCAATCTTGTCGCCGCGCAAAACCAGCAGGCCGCCCAGCCCGTCCCCACGCCCAAGGGGCAAAGCGACGCGCCCGCCTCCAAGGGCGACCCGGCCACCGACTCCACCGTCTTGGTCAACGGCCTGCACTCCGAGTCCATGCCGAGCCCGTCCACGCCGTCGCCCGCTGAGGCAACGAAATCCCCTTCGCAATCGACGCCCGAGAAGGAGGCCGCCCGCCGCGCCCAGTCGCCTCTACCTGGATACGAGAAATTCCAGGGCGACAGCCCGACGGGCTTCGGCACCCAGACCGCCCCCGCCGCGCCCCAAGCCTCCGCCGCCGTCACCGAGCGCGTCGAGGGCCAGGCCGACGCCAAAACCGACACCGGCGCTCGCACCGGTCTCTATTACAAGGTCGATGCCAAGCGCCCGCAGGCCCGCCCGACTCTTCCCGCCAACCTGGCACGCGGCCGCGCCTCCCCGCTGGCCAACCGCGCGCTGGGCACCGAAAACATCGGGGTAGAGGCCTATAACGCCAAGTGGTCCGACTATGGCGAGTACATGCACAAATTCATCGAGTCGATACAGTCCCAGTGGTACCGCATCCTTGATCAGAGCCGGATCTCGCCGCCGGCGGGGACCAAGGTCACGGTGGTGTTTCGCCTCGATGCCAAGGGCGAGGTCGCCGAGATCGTCAAGGTTTCCGGGGGTGGCGGCCGCAGCACGCAGGACGCCTGCGTGAGCGCCATCGTCGCTCGCGCTCCTTATGGGGCTTGGCCCGACGATATGATTGGCGTCCTTGGACAATCACAGGAGATTACCTTCAGCTTTTTTTATAACTAACCACCACACATGAGCGCCTTACCTGCCAAATTTTGGGATCAACTGCCGCTGGGCACCGGCGTGAGCTTGCTGCACCTCGACGCCAACGGCTTGGCCGCCCTCAACAAGCCCGAGGGCGTGCTCTCGCACCCGAACATGGAAAGCGAAGTGCCGCGCGCCCTGCTCACCGTCCCCTACGACATCAAGGACGAGAGCTTTAACTGGACGCCCGCCGACGTCCCGGGTGCCGCCGCCCGCCGCCTGTATTTGTTGAACCGCCTCGATTCGGCCACCTCCGGGGTGATCCTGGTCACGGCCAACCAGAAACTCGCCACCTACATGCGCGAGCTCTTCCTCAAAAAAGACATCCGCAAACTCTACCAGGCGGTGGTGTTCGGTAAACCCTCCGAAGCTTCGCAGCTCTGGCGCGACCGCCTCTCGGTGCAGAAAAAGCGCGCCAAGATCCGCGTCGGCATGGGGACCAATTCCGACGCCGCGGCCAAGGCTTCCGAGTCGCGCATGACGGTCATCCGCCAAAAGCGTGATGTCGTCCCGCCCCTGGCGCTGATCCAACTCGAGCCGCTGACCGGCCGCAGCCACCAGCTGCGCGTGCAATGCGCCGGTCGCAACCTGCCGATCGTCGGCGACCTGACCTACGGCGACTTCCCCGCCAACAAAGCCTTCGCCAAAACCACCGGCCACAAGCGTCTGTTCCTGCACTCCTTCTCGACGAGCTTCGACTACGAGTGGCAGGGCAAAAAGTTTCAGTTCGCCGCCCAGGCCCCGCTGCCTGCCGAGTTCGCGCAACTGCTTTGATTAGGCCGTAATACTCGAATGGTCGGATGCAACCAGGCAGTTTAGCCGCAAAAGAACGCAACGGGCGCAAAGGATTGTACCCGTGCGTCGTCCGGATGGGGGGGCATTGCCTTGGGCGTTCCCACCCAGCTGCATTTAAAACCATAATGGGCTAAATAACGGCGGCTTTGAGTCGATGGAGTGGGCGCACCCCTCCAGCCATGTCCGCGCCTTCTTCTTTCTTTGCCGGTTTACCGCGTCGCTTTGCGCCGGCCTTTTTCGGCCTTTGGTTGGTGGTGATTTGCGTGTTCGGCGCATGGGCGATCGCCCAACACGCGGTGCCGATTCCGGCTGCGGCCGTTGTCGCGCAGCAGGCCGGGCCGTTACCTTCGGCTTGGCACATTTTGGGCGCCAACTGCGGTTGTTCCGCCTCGGTCGCCCAGGATCTGGCGCACCGCGGGCCACAACCCGGCTGGACGGAGAAAGTTTGTCTGGTGGGATTCGTCCCGCGTTGGCCGCTTCACTGCGGAAAGCGGGTTTCAACGTGGAGTTAACCGACGCCGAAATTTTGGCCAAAACGCAGGGGATTCAGGGGGCGCCCTGGCTGGTGCTTTATTTTCCCGAGGGGCGGATCGGTTATAGCGGTGGCTACGCGGCTGCCCGCCCAGGAACTCCCGGCACGAGCAATCGCGCGGAAACCCTCATGGCTGCCGTCGCCCAGGGTGAAACCGTGAAAAGTCTGCCCTCGTTCGGTTGTGCCACCAGCCAAGCCCTGCGCGCGCAGCTTGATCCGGTCGGTCTGCGCTACCCAGCCACGGCGGCCACGACCGCCAACTTTACTCCTACCCCTAATCCACCCCCTTTATGACGACATTTGAACAGCAGTTCCAAGCCAAGGCCGGTCGGTATGCGCTCGGCGTGCTCGCCGCCCACGTGCCGCTCTGCGCGGTGGCCGCCTGGGGTTTTGGCTCCAGTATGTCGCTGGCCCTCGGGGCGGCGTTGGTGATCTTGGCCGGACCGGCCTTGCTGTATGCGCTCAAACCGAGCGGGCGGCTCATGCCTGCGGCGATCGGGGCGGCGGCCATGGCCTACAGCGCGCTCTTGATTCATTTGGGCAAGGGCATGATCGAAATGCATTTTCATATCTTTGTGGCTCTCGCCCTCCTGGTGGCGCTCGCCCGCGCTTCGGCGGTGATCGTGGCGGCCGGCACGGTCGCGGTGCATCACATTTTGTTTTGGCTGTGGCTGCCGAGCAGCGTGTTTAACTACGAGGCGAGTTTTGGGATCGTGCTGCTGCACGCGGCCTTTGTGGTGGTGGAAGCCAGCGTGTTGGTGGTGATTGCCCTCCGCTTTGGCCGGGTACTCGCCCTGCAAGGCGAGCTGAGCGAGCAGGTTTCACTGGTGGCAGCCGATGTGACCGCGCGCTGCGCCCATCTGCAAGAGGCGGGGGATCGCCTGGCCGATGGTGCCTCGCAACAGGCCGCCGCGCTCGAGGAGACGAGTGCCTCGCTCGAAGAGATTGCCAGCATGGTGAAGTCGTCCGCCGAGCGCGCCGGCAGTTCCCAGCAACTCGCAGCCGAGTCGCGCCGCATCGCCGACGCCGGGGGGGCGTGCATGCGCGATCTCCAACAGGCGATGCAGGCGATCCGGGATTCGGCAAAGGGGGTTTCCGATATCATCCTGACCATCGATCAGATCGCATTTCAGACCAACATTCTCGCACTCAACGCCGCCGTGGAAGCGGCCCGCGCGGGTGAGGCCGGCCGGGGTTTCGCCGTGGTGGCCGAGGAGGTGCGCCGCCTCGCCCAGCAGTCGGCCGAGGCCGCCAAACTGACCACCGTCAAAATCCAGGATTCCGTTGCCAAAGGCACCCAGGGCTCGGTGACCACGGAGCGTGCAGCCGCGCTCTTGGCGGAGATTTTTGGCAAGGTTCGGGAGATGGACGACGATATGGCGCAAATCGCCCGCGCCACCACCGAACAGTCGCAGGGCATCCAGCAGATCACCGGAGCGATCCAGCAGATGGACAAGGCCACTCAGACCAATGCTGCCACTGCGGAGGAAACCGCCGCCACGGCCTCCGAACTCCGCCAGCAGGCGGATGCGCTCCATCAAATGCTGGGGCGCGTGACGGCTTAGGGGGACCGTTTATTTATTCAGGCTGCAACCCATCTGCGTGTGGGGGGCGGATTCACTGCGCCGGTTAACCGTAAAAGGCGCGAAATGATGCAACGTTGACCCGCACGAATTTCGTAGTCCGGTTTCTGTGGGTTTTAGCGTTTTTAGAGGTTGAAACGGCCGAATCGGAAACATCCGGCCCCAACTGCTGATGCCCGGTTAATCCGGAATCCTGAAAACTCCCGGTTTAATGAGTGTCATTTAGCGCCCATTCGTGGTTAAAAAAATGCCTGTCTTCGCCATGAAATCACCCCTCGTTGCCGCTGCGTTTTTGGCCTGCTGTTCCTTGTTTGCCGCGCCCTCCGCTCAGGCCTTCAGCACCGTGCAGCTCAAAAACGGCGCCCGTCTCGACGCCGAGGTCATTTCCGAAAAAGCCGACCGTCTGGTTGTCGATCTCGGTTTCACCGTGCTCGCCGTGCCGCGGGACGAAATCGAAAGCGTCAAACCCCTCGCCGCGCCCGGCGCTTCCGAGCCGCTGGTGGAAACGGCCACCGCCGACCTTTACCGCATCGCCGCCGGACTGCCGGTGCTCTCAGTCAAAGAAAACGTCGACCGCGTCGGCGAGGCCGTGGTCTTGGTGCGCACTCCGGTCGGCCTCGGCTCCGGGTTTCTGATCCATCCCTCCGGCTACATCGTCACCAACGAACACGTCATCGCCGGGGAATATAACCTCACCGTTACCCAATTCCGCCGCGGCGCCACCGAGCTGGAAAAGGTTCAGTACAACAAGGTGCGCATCGTCGCCCTCGACTCCCGGCTCGACCTGGCGCTGCTCAAAATCGAGGACGCCGGCCCGGTGCCGTTTCCGACCGTTTCGCTGAGTGGTGCGGCCACCCTCAATGACGGCCAAGCGGTGTTCGCCATCGGCAGTCCGCTCGGGCTCGATCGCACGGTGTCGCAGGGCATCATCAGCTCGCACGCCCGCTTGCTCGACGGGCAGCTCTACATCCAGACCACCACCCAGATCAACCCAGGCAACTCGGGCGGCCCGCTGTTTAACCTGCGCGGCGAGGTGGTCGGGGTGAACAACATGAAGGCCATGGAGGTCGGTGTGGAGGGGCTCAACTTTGCCATCCCGATCGA